>CACJWU010000013.1 GCA_902597215.1 uncultured Pelagibacteraceae bacterium
GTTGGATGAATTAAGCCCTCTTTTTCATAGATTAAATTTTGTTTTTTTAAATCTTGGATTCTAAAGTTTATTAAATCCTTTTTTTTAATAAATAGTCTTAAACTATTTACACTAGGTTCTTTTTTTTTAATAAAATTGTATATTATTTCAGTTGGGCTAGCTGTAAATTTTGTACAAATTACTAAAAAAGTACATATGAAAAATAAAAAATAAATGATTAAAACAGAATATAACTTATTGATATCAATCTCATTTAATTGAAGAAAAAAATTAACGTACAAAAAAAAAATTATAAAAATAATTGCCGAGAAATAGAAAAAAAAAAATAAATAATCAACGAAAATTAAATTTTTATTTTTAACTTTTATTAAAAATAATTTATTAAATATAATTATTAATAAACCAGATAAGAAAATTGTTAAAATGTACATTAATACAGCTTCATAATATATTGAAAAACTTAATTCTACAGAAAAAATTTTAGATATTTAACTTTATTTAAAAAAAACTTAATATATATATTCAATTTTTAATGAAGCATAAAATTTTAAATCTCGAAAAAAAGGCACTTAAATTAAGACAGGATACTTTTAGAGCATTTGTTGAAAAAAATGAAGCTCACTTAGGTGGTAGTTTTTCAATGATTGAAATTTTACTTTCTGTTTATGAAATATTTTTAAAAAAAAATGATAAATTTATACTTAGTAAAGCTCATGCATCTTTTCCACTCTTATTGTATCTGAAAAAAAGAGGCAAAAAATTAAAATTAAAAACCCATCTTGAGTTAGATAAAAAAAATGGTATCAACTGCACCGCTGGTAGTTTAGGACATGGATTGCCAATTTCAACAGGAATGGCTTTTGCTAAGAAAATTAAAAAAGAAAAAGGTAAAATTTATGTTTTAATGAGTGATGGTGAATGCCAAGAGGGAACAACTTGGGAAAGTTTAATGATAGCCGCTAAACATAAGCTAGATAATTTAGTAGTTATAATTGATTATAATAAAATTCAAGCATTAACAAGATTGGATGAAGCTTTACCGCTCAATGATTTGTCAAAAAAATTTAAATCATTTAATTGGAATAGTATAAGGGTAAGAAATGGACATTCATTCAATTCCATCATAAAAGCTCTCCAAAAAAAACCAATTAAAAATAAACCAACTGTAATTATAGTTGATACAATTAAGGGTAAAGGAATAAAAGAATTCGAAAATAATCCTATATGGCACGCAAGAAAATTAAACAAAAATGAAATATTAATTGGAAAAAAAAGGTTGAAAATAAAGTGAGAAGAAGATTTGGTAAAATAATAGATGAAATAGCAAAAAGAGACTCAAAAGTTGTACTTTTAGTTGGAGATATAGGTTACGGAATTTTTGATGATTTTAGAAAAAATCATCCTAAAAGATTTTTTAATATGGGTATTTGTGAGCAGAGCATAATTGGTTTTTCTGCCGGTCTTGCACTTGAGGGATTAAAGCCATGGGTTTATACAATAACACCTTTTTTAATTGAAAGACCATTTGAGCAAATCAAATTAGATATTGATCAACAAAATGTTAGAGTAAATTTAGTAGGATATGCTGATTATCCTAAGCAGGGACCCACTCATGCTGAATTAAATGCAAAAAAAATGATGAATTTATTTAAAAATATTAAATCATATTTTCCAAAAGATAGTCTTGAGACTGAGAGATCGATTTATAAATGTTACAAAAGTAAAGGACCATGCTTTATAAGCCTCAAAAGTGATAGTAAAGTTTAAAAAAATCTGTTAAATAAAATAAATAATTTATAATGAACGAAATTTCAGTATCTAAAATTTTAAGTCAAATAAAAGATATTTCTTCTGAGGACAACATAGTAAATTCAGGAAGAATTCAAGGTATAAATATTTATAAAACTAATTTAAATATTTTGATCACTAAAAAAAAAGATGAAAAGGAAAAAGATTTTATTTTAATTGAAAATAAGATTAAAAAATCTCTTTCTCAATTCAAAGAAATTAAGATTGATATTCAAGAGGGTGAGTTAAAAAAAAGTGATATTACACATTTGTTAAATATGTCAAAGTTGAATGGTGAAGATAAAAAATTAGATGACAAATGGAATATGGATAGTCATAAATTATTTTGGCATTTAGATAGAGTTGAGGCTTGGCAAAGAGGTGAGAGAATAGCACCACTTCACATAGATATGGGAATTTCAAGTGGATGTAATATGGCTTGCACTTTTTGTTACGGGGTAATTCAAAATAGAGATGGATATGGAACAAATTCGAAGAAAATATTTCATATGCCAACATATGCAGTTAAAAGAACTTTTAAAGATGCAAAAGATATTGGAGTAAAGTCTATCGCATTGATCGGAGAAGGTGAGAATACGTTGCATCCAGATTTTTATGAAATTCTACGTTATGGCAAAGAAATTGGACTTGATCTTAGTCTAGCAACTAATGGCATTAGAATAGATCATAAAGAACTTGATACCATTTTAAGTAGTTTAAAGTGGATTAGATTTAATATCAGTGCGGGAACCAAAGAAACTTTTGAAAAAATTCATAGAGTAAAACAAATGGATCGAGTGCTAAATAATGCAAAAGCGTTGACTAAACTAAAAAAAGAAAAAAATTATGATTGTGTGATTGGATTTCAAATGGTTGTAACTAAAGAAAATATGAACGATATTGTGCCTTTGTCAAAACTTGGAAAAGAATGTGGTGTTGACTATTTTGTCGTAAAACCATGTTCAGATACATATGATAGTAGACTGGACTCTCCTAAAGGAGAATATATAGAAGCATTAGATATATTTAAAGAAGCTGAACAATATGCTGATAAAGATTATACTGTCAATGTTAAATGGAAGAAAGTTTTAAATGGTGGATGGAAAGATTACCAATCATGTCATGGCACTCAATTTATCCTTGGTTTAAGTGGAAGAGGAGATTTATTCCCTTGTGGTCATTGGTTTAATGAGAGAAAAAATGAATTCATAATGGGCAATGTCATTGATAAATCATTTAAAGAAATTTGGAAGAGTGATAGATACTGGGAAGTTCAAAAAAAAGTTAGAGAAATAGTAAACGTTAATAAAGATTGTGAGTCTAATTGTAGGCAACATTATATAAATAGATTTTTATTTCATGAAGGAAAAAATGATTTATCAAAAATTAAGGGTGATTATAAAGATCATATTGAAAAAAAGCCAGATCATATCAATTTTATCTAATTATGAAGATATTGTTAATTGGGCATCGAGGATGTTTTGGGACACAATTCAAGAATATAGCTTTAAAAAATAGAAAAATTACACTTTTTTATCCATCTAGTAAACAGATGAATATTTGTAATTTTAATCAGGTCTTATCTTATATTGAAAAAAAAAAACCAGATGTGATTATTAATGCTGCATCTATAGTGGGTATTAATCAGTGTGAAAAAGAATTTAGCAAAGCATTTGAGATTAATTCTGCTAGTGTTCTTAATTTAGCAAAAATCTGTAAAAAAAATAAAATATTACTTGTTCAAACAAGTACCCATGCAGTTTTTGATGGTAAGAAAAAAAGTCATTACTTAGAAAAAGATTTTCCATTGTCAAATAACATTTATAGTGCCTCAAAACTAGTTGCGGAACATTTTACGGAGTCAATTTGTCCAAAATTTTATATTTTTAGATTTCCAACAATGTATGGAAAAAGGAAAAATAATCTACCAGGTTTTGTTGACAAGGTAATTTCAAAATTAAAAAAAAATCAAAAATTGTTTATAGCTAAAGATAAGATAGACTCACCAAGTTATGCAAAAGATGTGGCCAATGAAGTTTTGGATATTATATTGAAAAAAAAAAAATTTGGAACATATCATGTAAGCAATTCTGGTATTGTAAATTATTATGACTTTGTATGTCAAATAAAGAAATTGTTAGGATCAAAAAGTATAATTTCTCCAGTAAAAGATAGTTTCTTTAAAAGTGACGCTGAGAAACCTTTAAGAAATGCAATCAAAAGTTTAAAATTAAATCAAATGAGACATTGGAAATTAGCTCTTAAAGATTATATTGCATCTCTATAAATGATAAAAAAAACTAGTTGTCCAATTTGCAAAAAAAGAGCATTAAAAAATTTAATATTATTTAAAAAATTTCCAATAACTGGTATTTTCACTAAAAAAAGAAACAAAAAATTTCAAAAATTTGATTTAGACTTAGGTATTTGTAAAAACTGTAATCATTTACAATTAAGAAAATTAGTGTCTAAGAAAATTTTATATGATGCTAAATATTATAATCGAACTGGAAAATCTCATCTATCTCTTCAAGCTTATGACTTCTTCAAAAAATTTATTTTTAAAAATAAAAGGAAATATGATCTAGGTAACCTTATGGAAATTGGATGTAATGATATTACTATGCTTAAAAAATTTAGTAGGTTTTCCACTAAATCTTTAGGTGTTGATCCGATTTGGAGAGGAAAAAAAGTTAATTTTGGCAAGGTAAAAGTATTAGGAAAATTTGTAGAGGATGTTAATTTTAAAAAAGATTTAAATTTTAAACCAGACACAATAATAAGTACTCATAATCTTGAACATATTGAAGATCCTTTAAAATTATTTAAAGTCTTATCAAATCTGGTAGATAATAATGGAATGATTTTTATCGAAGTGCCTGATGCAACCACTATGATTAAAAATTTAAGATATGACCAAATATTTCATCAACACTATCACTATTTCACTCTTAATTCTTTAAAAAACCTTGCAACAAAAGCTGGTTTAAAAGTTATAGATTATGATTTAAATAAAAAATTTTGGGGCGGGTCTTTAATGGTCGCAATGAAAAAAAATAAGATTATAAAAAATGATATAAAAAAAAATTTAAATTTTGATAAAATTGTAATGAGAAACTTTAAAAAATTTAAAAAAAAATATGAAAAGTTGAAGGAAAAGATAACTGAGTCAGAGAATTTAATAGCATACGGAGCTGGACAAATGACTCCAACTTTTGCATATCATTTAGATTCAAAATTTGATGAGATTAAATTTTTTTTAGATGACGATAAATCAAAAAATAATACTTTTTATCCAGGATTAAAACCAAAAATTTTATATGCTAAAAATAAAAATTTTAATAAAGATTTTTCTTATTTAGTAACTGCATTAGATGGTGTAATTTCAATTAGGAACAAATTACATAAAAATAAAATTCATAAGATTATATCTATTTAAGATTAATCATTTAGAAAAAAAATTTCATAATTTTTAGTTTTTCTCAAATCAAGTTTTTTTTCTAATTTATAATGACTACATATCTTATTACTGTACATACAGTACCCATTTATCGGTGTTAAGATTATTTTATTATTTATTTTATTTTCTTTAAATTTTGTTAACAAATTGTCATTTTTCATTGAATATATCTTGGGCCATGGTTGATTAAAATATTCATTATTTATTTTTACAATTCTCAATGAATTTTTTGCAAAAAATATAGTAATCAAAAAAACCAAAAAATAATTAAAAAACCTGGTATTTAAATTTTTAAAATCTATATGAATACATAAATAAGCAAACAAAAGACAAATTAAGCTTATCAAATAAGAATAACCGTACCTAAATACTGGTACTTTAATTATCCAAAATATACATGAAAGAAAACAAATAAAAATTAAAAGTAAATATTTTTCATTCTTAATAAAACTATGAAATATTCTTTTTTTTAAAAAAAAATAAAAAAATAATAAAATTAAGAATAAGATGAAAGGAGCAATAATAATTATTATTTTTTTTAAATGTACTTCAGACCAGTACGGGATCCAATTAAAGTTTTTAAGATATAATTCTTTAGAGGAGATTTTTTCATTATTATTATTTTTTATTCTTACATAATCTGGCCAACCTTTAGTCCATGCTTCGTTTTCTTTTGAAACATTTTCTACTTTTTTGATATCAGTCCACTTTAAATTTGAAAAGCATAAAGATTTTACAGGATATAAGACGCAACCAGAAACTATTATATTTTTAGTAAGCCAAAATGATGTAAAAATGATTAAAAAATAAGTTCTTTTAAAAGAAAAAATTTTTTTTAAGTCGAGATTTTTTATAGATATTAATCCTAAAAATAAACACATCAAAAGAGTAATCTTATTAAATATTATAAAAATAATTAATATTAAATGATTTATAAAATTTTTAACATCATTCTTCTTGTGATTTAGAATTTCTGAAATTAAAAAGAAAAATAAAAAATGAGAGGGTGCATCATTCCCATATTCGCTATATCTATTCATTTTATAAATAATGAAAATTAAGCATGACAAAAGATAATAAAAATGAAAATTATAATTTTGACTTTTATTGTACTCGTAAATTTTGAACGAAAAATTGATTATGACTGCTGAAGCAATTAAAGCTTGAGCAAAAACTATTCCAACTTCTCCAAAAATAATATTATTAGAAATGGCAGCTAAATATTGTATGATAGAGATATGTGCGTATCTAAAATGAAGGTTTGACAAGCCAAAAATTATTTTTTCCTCATTCAAAATTTTTATATATGGAAGATGATACAGACCTGCATCTGGTCTATAAACGTTACTTTTATATATCAAAAACAAAATTATTAATGCTGAAAATATTATAAATATAAAAAACTCTTTCTTAAAATAGATTTCTTTTTTCCAAAATAAAAAAAAGATCGGTAAAATTAAAATTAAACTATTTAGAAATTTATTTAATGGAAAAAAAAAATTTAAAGAAAGTGCAATAAAGCTTAATATTACTGTTCCATATAAAAGTTGTGTAGAAAAATAGTCTAAATTTTTTTGATTTTTATTTGATAAGATTAATCCAAATGGTGTAAATAGTATTACAACTAATAATGAACTAAAAATTATTGCAAACATATATTTGAATGGAACGTCCTAAATTAACAATTATTATTCCTGCATACAACGAAATAAATACTTTACAAGTTCTAATCGATAAAATTGATAATTTAGATATTAATAAACAAGTTATTCTAATTGATGATGGTTCAACAGATGGTACAAATAAATTAGCTTTAGAGAATAAGGATAAAATTGATAAAATTATAGTCCATGAGAAAAATAAGGGAAAAGGAGCTGCAATAAAAAGTGCTCAAAATTATGTAATTGGTGAATACGTTATTATTCAGGATGCTGATTTGGAGTACGATCCTAAAGATATTTACAATTTATTAAGTGAAATTCAAAAAAGGAAATGTAAAGTAATTTATGGATCAAGAGTTCTTAAAAACCCCGCAAACAAAAAATCTCAAAATTTTAGTCATGGTTTAAGAATAATTGGTAATATTATTCTCACTAAATTGTCCAATTTCATTAATAATCAAAAATTAACTGACGCACATACATGTTACAAACTTTTTGAAAGCGATTTATTTAAATCAATTAAACTTCAAGATAATGGTTTTTCTTTCTGTCCAGAGATTACTACAAAAATATCACTATTGAATATTGATATCATCGAGATCCCAATTAATTACAAAGGAAGAAGTTATCATCAAGGAAAAAAAATTGTTGCTAGTGATGGATTAAGTGCAATTTGGACACTTATTAAATATAGATATTTTTAATGTATAATCGTTTCAAATATAGCTTAGTAAAATTTCTTGAAAAAATCCCTGTTATCCAAATGTTAATTTATAATAATTTAATTTTTTTTAAGTTTTTATTACCACAAGATAAGGATTATTTAGGTTTAAAAATTCTTTTTGATTACAATGAAGAAAAAACTTTTGTCGATATTGGTGGTAATATTGGATTATCAACTGCTAGTTTTAGAGAATTAGGGTTTAAAAAAAATGAAATAATTATATTTGAGCCAGATAAATTTTTAATAAAAAGATATTTAAGCAAATTAAAAGATCATTATAAAAATATTAAAATTTATCCTTATGGATTATCGAATAAAAAAGAAATTCAAATTTTATACAAGCCAATATATAAAGATTTATCAATACATCTTAATAATAGTTTTTCAAAAGAGTATGTATTAGATAAAATTAAAAATAACTATCCAGATAAATACTTAGATTTCAAATTCAATAAACAAAAATTTAAATTAAATAAATTTGATAATTTGAATTATAAAAAAAAAATATGTTTTGTAAAAATCGATGTTGAAGGTTTTGATCATTTAGTAATTAAAGGAATGAAAAAATTTTTAAAAAAAAATAAACCAGTTTTTCTTATAGAATTTAATAAATCAAACTTTAATGAAATTTGGCAAATTTTAAAATATAATTATAACTGTTATTCATTTAATATTGATAGTAATAATTTTGATCAATTAAGTTTTGAGAAAATTAAAAAATTGATAAAAGGTCGCATTTTTGACAGAAAGTATAATAAGAACAGTATAAATTTATTTTTAATTCCTAAAAATTTTAAAAAAAATGAAAAATAAAAATTTTTATAAAATAAGAAAATGTAGAATTTGTTTCAATAGATCTTTGATACCTGTAATTGATCTCAAAAAACAGTATATACAAGGATCATTTATTCATAAAGATTATCCAAAACCCTTTATGAAAAAGATACCATTAAAATTAGTCTTATGTAAAAAATGCTTATTAGTGCAAACATCTCATACGGTAAATAAAAAACTACTATATAGCAATTATTGGTACTCATCAGGAATTAATCATACTATGAAAGTTCATTTAAGAGATCTCGCCAAAGAAATTTTAAGATTTATGAAAAACAAAAAAGATAAAAAAATTCTTGATATAGGCTGTAATGATGGAACTTTATTGTCATCTTTCGATAAAGATCTCAAAAAATATGGAATAGACCCTAGTCAAATTGCTAAATCAATTAAAAATAAAAAATTAAAAATTTTTAATGATTTTTTCCCTCCAAAAAATTCTTCACTTAAAACAATGAGGATTAAATTTGATATTATTACATCAATAGCTATGTTTTATGATATTAATTATCCAAACGATTTTGTAAAAAAAATAAAATATTATTTAAATGATAAAGGACTATGGGTTTTTGAATTATCTTATCTAATTGATATGATAAAACAGAATTCATTTGATACCATTTGTCATGAGCATCTAGAGTATTATTCAGTTTCTTCAATTAATTTTTTATTAAACCAAAATGATTTAAAATTGATTAAGGTTAAAAGGAATTCGATTAATGGAGGGAGTATCAGGTGTTACGTTACACATAAAAAAAATAAATCATTTGATAATTCTAAAAATATTAATTTTATAAAAAAATTAATTTTAAATGAAAAAAAACTCAAAATTAATTCAATTGATTTTTATAAAAAATTTTATGCTAGAATTTTGAATATTAAGAATAAACTTCTAACAAAAATTTTATCATTAAATAAACTTAAAAGAAAAATTTATATATTAGGAGCATCAACAAAAGGGAATACTATATTACAATTTATAGAGGTTGATAGGTCACATATCCCCTATGCCATTGAGAGAAATAGAAATAAGATTGGAGCTAAAACAATTGGAAGCAACATTAAAATTATAAGTGAGAATTTTGCTAAAAAAAATCCTCCAGATTATATGCTTGTTCTACCTTGGCATTTCAAAAAAGAAATTATCCAAAGAGAAAAGAAATATTTAAAAAATGGGGGAAAATTGATATTTCCTTTACCAAAATTTGAAATTATTAGCTATAAAAAATCTAAATATGAAAAATAAAATAAATAAATTATCAAAAATATTTATTGCTGGACATAATGGGCTTGTAGGATCAGCAATAGTGAGGAGACTAAAATTTTTTGGATATAAAAATATTCTAACAATAAATAGAAAAGATTTAGATCTAAGAGATCAATACTCGGTCAATAAATTTTTTAAATTAAAAAAACCTCAGGCTGTCATTAATGCTGCAGCTACTGTTGGTGGTATTTATGCAAATAATAAATTTAGAGGTGACTTTATATTTGATAATTTATCAATTCAAACAAATATTATTCATTCATCTTATGTGAATAAAGTTAGAAGCTTAATATTTTTAGGTTCAAGTTGTATTTATCCAAGAAATTGTAAACAACCAATCAAAGAGTCTTATCTTCTTAATGGTGAACTTGAAAAAACCAATGAACCTTACGCAATAGCTAAAATTGCAGGTGTAAAAATGTGTGAAAGTTATAATTCACAATACAAAACAGATTTTAAATGTCTTATGCCCTGTAATACATACGGTCCCAACGATAACTACGATTTACTTACATCTCATTTTTATCCAGCTTTAATTAAAAAAATTTTAATTGCAAAAAAAGAAAATAGAAAAAAAATAATTGTTTGGGGAAATGGAAAAGCAAAACGAGAATTAATTTATGTTGATGATGTTGCAGATGCTTGCATTTTTTTCTTAAAAAAAAAAACAAAAGAAAGCTTAATAAATATAGGCAGTGGTAAAGAAAAATCCATCTCAGGATATGCTAAGTATTTAATTCAAAAGTTTGGTCTTAAATTGAAAATTTCCTATGACAAATCAAAACCTAATGGTACACCACGGAAAATATTAGACTCATCTTTAGCAAGAAAATATGGCTGGAAACCAAAAGTAGATATTGATAAAGGTTTTAATAATATAATAAAATCATTACAGAGTTAGTATTGAAAATTTTTTTTTTTATAATTTGGGATGATGCAAATTTTTATAATTCACTAGTTTTTTTATCTAGATTAATATCTGAAAATAATAAGGTCTACATTCTATGTAAAAAACCAGAAAAAAAACATGATTTTGCAAAAAATTTAGACTTTGGTAATAATTTTAAATTTATTTATTCTATAAATAGCAAGATATTTCCAAATAAAATTTTATATTTATTTTTTTTTATTAAAACTTTATTTTATTTTAAAATTAAAAAACCTGATTATGTAGTTTTTTTTAATTCAAAATCTATTTTCTTTATACATTTATTTAAACTTTTTAAAAAAAAATTAACAAAACTTATTTATCATAATTTTGATTACGACATACCCTCAGAAAATGAAAGTTTAATTTCTAAATTATTTCATCGTTTTGAACTTAACTGTTCAAGATATGCAGATTATCTAGTTTTCCCATCACAAAATAGGGCAAATAATTACTCAAAGATTTCAAAAATTAATTTGAGTAAGTTTTTTGTAATGCAAAATTGTTTTCCAAAAAGTTTTGTTTGTCCAAGAAGTGGAGATGATTTTAATAATTTTCTAAAAAAAATTACTCAAGACAAAAAAGTAATCTGTAGAATGGGTACAATTGGACCTTATCATTATATCTTGCAGACAATTGATGCTTTTAAAATATTGAATGATAATTATATCTTGATACTTGGCGGAGTTGATTTAAATAGATATTCGGAATTTTTGAAAAAAAAAATATCTAATGAAAAATTAGAACAAAAAGTATTTATTTTTGATAATATAGATAATTCTAAATGGTTTGAAATTTTAAAAAATTCTCATATGGGTGTTTGTTTTTATGAAGAAATTTCGATTAGCCATAAAAATATGGCTGGAACTTCTACAAAATTTAATAATTATATTTATTCAAATTTACCTATTTTAGCCAATAATAATAATGATTTTATTGATTTTAAAAAAAAAAAAGATGTATTAGAGTTAGTGGATCCTCAAAAACCTTCTGAGATTGCAAAAAAAATAGAATATATCTTAACTGACTCTGAAAGATACAATAGATTGAAAAGTAATATTTTTAAAAACTTTAATGATGATTTAAATTTTGAATATCAATTTAATGAAAGTTATAAAAAATTTTTATGATTAATTGTAATATTTAAGTTCATCATCAATCATTATTTTAATTAATTTTTTTAAATTTGTTTTTGGCTTCCATCCTAATTCTTTTTTTGCTTTTGAAAAATTTCCAACAAGAAAATTTACCTCTGATGGTCTAAAAAATTTTGGGTTAATTTTGATGATAGTTTTTTTATTTTTGATATCAATAAGCTTTTCATTTAAACCTTTGCCAATCCATTTAACATTCATATTTAAATAATTAGTAGCAATGTCAATAAACTTTTTAATTGTGTAAGTTTTACCTGTTGCGATTACATAATCTGAAGGTTTTTTTACTTGTAACATTTTCCACATTGCTTCAACATATTCTTTGGCATAACCCCAATCTCTTTTGGCATACAAATTTCCAAGCTCAAAATATTTTATATCATTTTTTAAAATTTTAATTAATCCTATTATTATTTTTCTTGTAACAAATTCTTCTCCTCTTAAAGGAGACTCATGATTGAATAAAATCCCAGATGAAGCAAACATACCATAAGAGTTCCTATAATTTTGAGTTATATAATGAGAAAAAACTTTAGAAATAGCATAAGGGCTCTGTGGATTTAAAGGAGTAGTTTCCTTTTGTTTTCTCTCTAAAACATCACCAAACATTTCTGACGAAGAAGCTTGATAGAATTTAATTTTGGGATTGAGTGATCTAATTGTCTCTAATATTCTTAAAGTACCTAATCCAGTTATATTAGATGTGTTTAATGGACTATTAAAAGATGCACCAACAAATGATTGAGCTGCCAAGTTGTATACCTCATCAATCTTATATTTCTTAAAAACCCTTTGAATTTCATAAATTTCTCCAAGTTCCATTTCCTCATAGATTAATTTATTTTCAATACCCAATCTTCTCAATCTCCAATTAACTGATCTTGCAGATCTACGATCTGAGCCAATTACCTTATAGTTTTTATTTAAAAGAAATTGTCCGAGATATGCACCATCTTGACCGGATATACCGGTAATTAAAGCAGTTTTTTTCATGAGTAATGATTTATATCAAAATTTAAAAAATAAAAGATAATAATAAAAATCTAAATTTTACTTTACTTTTTTCCGATTAATAGTTATTAAGATCCGCCTGGTGATTATTGCGAGAGTGTAATACCCGATCCCATTCCGAACTCGGAAGTCAAGCCTTTCTGCGCCGATGGTACTTTGTTTTAAGACATGGAAGAGTAGGACATTGCCAGGCTAAAATCTAATGAAAAATTTCATAGTAGTAACTGGCGGAGCAGGTTTTGTTGGCTCAAATCTAATTGAATTTTTACTGAAAAAAACAAATAAGAAAATTATTAGTTTAGATGATTATTCAACAGGAACAAAAAAAAACCATATAAAACACAAAAATATAAAATATTTATATGGAAGTACTAAAAATATTAAAAAAAAATTATCAAAATATAAATCAAGCATTCATTCTATTTTTCATTTTGGTGAATTTGCAAGAATTTATCAAAGTTTTAAAAATTTTGATAAATGCTATGAATCAAACTCCATAGGCACTAAAGAAGTTTTTAAATTTTGCTTAGAAAATAAAATCAAATTAATTTACTCTGCAACATCAGCAAGTCTTGGAAATAGAGGCGATGATAAAAATCTTTCACCTTATGCTTTTACAAAGTCTAAAAATTTAGAGTTATTAGAAAATTTAAAAAATTGGTTTAATCTAAAATTTGAGGTAGTTTATTTTTACAATGTATATGGACCAAAACAAATCAAAAAAGGGGATATGGCAACTGTCATTGGTATATTTGAACGTCAGTATTCACAAAATAAACCATTAACAGTGGTTAGGCCAGGAAGTCAATCTAGAAGATTTACTCATATTTATGATACAGTAGAAGTTTGTTATGAGGCATGGAAAAAAAATAAATGCAACCATTACAGTATATCAAGTAAAAAAAATTATTCTATTCATGAAGTTGCAAAAATGTTTAAAACTAAAATCGTATATTTAAAACCCAGATTAGGAGAAAGGTATGCGTCAGCTTTAACTCAAATGTCACATAATAACCAAATTATTAGAAGATATGGAAAAATAAAATTGAAAGATTATATATATTCGTTTATTAAGTCCTTTTAAAAATGAAAATAAAAAGTTCTTTAAAATCTGTGAAAAAAAGAGATTTAAACTCTAAACTAGTAAGAAGAAGAGGAAGAGTATATATAATTAATAAAACAAACCCTAAATACAAAGCAAGACAAAAATAGTTTTTATGGATAATCAAGACCATAAAAAAACTTGGAATAATTTTACAAAATTTGTAACATGGGGAACCATAGCAGTAGTTTTAGTTTTGGTTTTAATGGCAATATTCCTATTATAAATTTATTTATGAGAATTGTTTCAATATCAGAAAATAGAAATTTGGAAAAAAGAATTGCAATTACGCCAGAGATTGCAAGAAAATATATTTCTAGCGGATTTGAAGTTTTTTTATCTAAAAATTATGGTGAACATCTTGGTTATAGTGATGAATCGTATGAAAATATAGGTGTGAAACTTTCAGATAATATAAAAGATATTTTAATTAATGCTGATATAATAATTCAGTTGGCTCTTTTATCAGATGAAAATCTTTCTATATTAAAAGAAAAACAAATAGTAATAGGTGTTTTGAATCCATACCAAAACCAAAGTAAAATAAATAAAATTAGCGTCAAAAATATTAATTTTTTTTCTTTAGAATTGTTGCCAAGAATTACAAGAGCTCAGTCTATGGATGTATTATCATCACAGGCAAATTTAGCAGGTTATAAAGCAGTCGTTGAGTCTTTTTCTAATTACGAAAAAGCTATTCCAATGATGATGACGGCTGCAGGCACTATTCCTGCTGCAAAAGTTTTAGTAGTAGGAGCTGGTGTTGCAGGTCTTCAAGCAATTGCAACAGCAAAAAGAATGGGTGCCATTGTTTTTGCAACTGATGTTAGAACAGCATCAAAAGAACAAGTTGAAAGTTTAGGGGGTAAATTTTTAACTGTCGAAGGATCGGACAATCTAGAGACTGAGGGAGGATATGCAAAAGAAACTTCAGATGAATTTAAAAAGAGACAAGAAGATTTATTAAGTGAAACTCTAAAGAAAATTGATATTGTAGTTTGTACTGCTTTAATACCCGGTAAAAAAGCACCAGTTATTTTAAAAGAGTCAATGATTAAAAATATGCAGTCGGGTTCAGTAATTTATGATTTAGCTGCGCCTCAAGGTGGTAATACTGCTTTTACAGTAGCAGATAAGATTGTGGACAAAAATGGTGTAAAAATAATGGGAGATACAAATATATTGAATAAATTACCAACTTCCGCTTCAAATTTATACGCAAAAAATGTCTTCAATTTTCTGATAAATTTGTATGATAAAGAAAATAAAAAAATTAAAATTAATCTAGAAGATGAAATAATTGAAAAAACGTTAGTAAAGTAATCATGGAAATAGATCCTTTTATATTCAGACTCAGCATTTTTATCTTATCAATTTTTGTTGGTTACTATGTTGTTTGGAGTGTAACTCCTTCTTTGCATACACCACTAATGTCTGTTACAAACGCGATTTCTTCTGTAATAATCGTAGGAGCAATTATAGCTGCATTGGCGGGAGCATCAGATAAAATTTTTGAAATATCAAGTATCTTTGGATATCTAGCTATAATCTTAGCTGCAGTAAATATTTTTGGTGGATTTTTAGTTACTCAAAGAATGCTCCAAATGTACAAAAAAAAGAAGAAATAGATTCATGTCAGCTAACTTATCTGCAATATTTTATTTAATGTCAGGCATATTGTTTATACTTGCATTACGAGGTTTATCTTCTCCCGAAACATCAAGACAGGGTAATTATTTTGGTATTGCAGGAATGATGATTGCAATAATTGTAACTTTTTTATCAGTAGGTAACTATGGAACAGGATTTATATATGTGCTGGTAATATTGTTTATTGGCGGATCAATAGGAGCATTCATAGCTTTTAGAATACCCATGACCGCTATGCCAGAATTAGTAGCTGGCTTTCATAGCCTTGTATGTTTAGCTGCAGTTTTTGTAGCAATATCTGCTTTTTTAAAACCTGAAGCATTTAACTTAGGAACTACAGGAAATATAAAACTTGCAAGTTTGATTGAAATGTCGTTAGGAGCTGCAATTGGAGCAATTACTTTTACAGGATCAATTATAGCCTTTTTAAAACTAAGAGGAATAATGTCTGGTGCCCCAATAATTTTTAAGGGTCAACATTTGATAAATTTATTTTTAGGCCTAACGATTATATTTTTAATTTACTATTTATGTATATCTCAATTGCCAAATATATTTTGGATAATTGTGGGTATTTCTTTTTTAATTGGTGTGCTCTTAATAATTCCGATTGGAGGAGCAGACATGCCAGTGGTAATATCAATGTTAAATTCTTATTCTGGTTGGGCTGCGGCAGGAATTGGTTTTACACTAGAAAATACTGCCTTAATAATCACAGGAGCTCTTGTAGGATCATCGGGTGCAATTCTTTCATATATAATGTGCAAAGGTATGAATAGATCTTTCTTTAATGTAATTTTGGGCGGCTGGGGTGCAACAGACCAAACTTCAAAATCTAAAAATAATGATCAGAAACCAGTTAAAAATGGGAATGCTGATGATGCTGCCTTTTTAATGAAAAATGCATCTTCAGTAATAATTGTTCCCGGTTACGGTATGGCAGTTGCACAAGCGCAGCACGCTTTAAGAGAAATGGTAGATGTCCTTAAAAAGAATGGTGTGAAAGTTTCATATGCAATTCACCCAGTAGCAGGAAGAATGCCTGGCCATATGAACGTTCTGTTAGCTGAAGCAAATGTGCCTTATGATGAGGTTTTTGAGCTTGAGGAAATCAATAATGATTTCGCAAATTGTGACGTTGCGTATGTTATTGGCGCAAATGATGTAACAAATCCAGTTGCAAAATCGGATCCTCAGAGTCCAATTTATGGTATGCCTATTTTAGATGTTGAAAAAAGTAAATCAGTTTTATTTGTTAAAAGAAGCTTATCTCCAGGATATGCTGGAATTGATAATGACTTGTTTTATAGAGATAATACTCTAATGTTGTTTGCTGATGCAAAAAAAATGACTGAAGAAATAGTTAAGAGTTTATAATTTTGACAAAAATTTTTTGTGATATTGCAGATTTAAATTTAATAAAAAAATTTAATAAAAAAAAAATTGTAAAAGGTTTTACCACAAATCCAAGTTTAATGAGAAAGGCTGGTGCTAAAAATTACCAAAATTATTCTAAAGAAATTCTCAAAATATGTAAAAATAAACCAGTTTCATTTGAAGTTTTTGCAGATGAAGAAAAAGAAATGTTAATACAAGCTTATAAGATAAACTCATGGGGAAAAAATGTTTATGTTAAAGTCCCCATTATAAACTCTAAAGGTCAATTTATGGGTAAAGTTATAAAGCAGTTAAACAATAAAAATATCAAGCTGAATATTACTGCTGTTTATACAGCCAAACAAACTAAAAAAATTCTTAAATTATTAAATAAGAAGACTAAAGTTATAATCTCTATGTTTGTTGGAAGGGCTAGTGACGTGGGAAAAGATCCATTGCCTGAGGTAATATTAAGTTTAAGAAATGCAAAAAAATTTAAGAATGTAGAAATTCTTTGGGCAAGCGTCAGAGAGCCATATAATTATCTTCAAGCAAAAAAAATTGGGTGTCAAATAATTACAATACCCCCAACAATAATTGAAAAAATAGAAAACTTTGGGAATTCATTTCATAGATTAACCATTGAAACAGTCAAAACTTTTCTAGTAGATAGTAAAAAATCAAACTTTAAAATTTAAGTTGGTCTTCTAGTTTAGTTTGACATCAGATTCGAAATCGATTTTGATTGATAAAAAGTATTTAGTTAAAATTGGTTGCGGGGGACGGATTTGAACCGCCGACCTTCAGGTTATGAGCCTGACGAGCTACCAGACTGCTCCACCCCGCGATAGCTTAAATTCTATTTCTTAGCTTATTAAGTTTTTTAACTCTCTTAATATTTTCTTGAAGAATTCTTTTTTTCTTTTCTGAAGGCTTTTCATAAGTATTTTTTAATTTAATTATTTTGAAAAAACCATCTCTCTGGAGTTTACGTTTCAAAACTCTTAGTGCTTGCTCTACATTATTATCTTTAACTTCTATTTTAATAACAACCTCCAAAAAAAAAGTGTAATTAACATTTTTATAATTTTATGTCTATCAGTTTTTATCACCAAGTTTAAGTTTTTCTTTTTCTTTTTTCTCTCTTTTTATTCTTCTTTCTGCTTTTTCTATAGCTTCAATCAAATCTTTTTGAGTAATTAAATTTAATGCAACTGGATCTTTAGGATTTAAATTATTGTAGTTCCAATAACTTTTGTTTCTGATAGAAGTAACTGAATTTTTTGTAATACCTACAAGTCTAGCAATTTGTGAGTCTTTTAAGATATTATGCTGCTTTATTAACCATAAAGCTGAGTCTGGTTTATCTTGTCTTTTGGATAAAGGAATATATCTTTTAATTTTTTTTTCTTCATTTGAAATTTCTATATCTGTACTTTTAATTATTAATGGTCTACTTTCATCTTTTGATGATAATTCAATTTCTTCTCTAGAAAGCTGTCCTGAAATTATTGGATTATAAGCCTTAATTCCCTTTGCAACTTCACCATCTGCAATACCCTGGACCTCAACCTCATGAAGTTTACAAAAATCTGCTATTTGCTTAAATGTTAGTGTTGTGTTTTCGACAAGCCAAACAGCTGTAGCCATTGGCATAAGAGGAGCATCAGACATTTAATTTTTTTTTTCTGTTTTAAAATTTTGAAATTTTTTATTGAATTTACTTATTCTTCCTTTATCCATTAATTTTTGTTTTCCCCCAGTCCAAGCAGAATGAGATTTTGGATCAATTTCAAGCTTAAGAACTTCACCTTCTTTCCCCCATGTCGATTTTGTCTCAAATTGGGTTCCATCAGTCATTTCTACTTTAATAGTATGATAACTTGGGTGAATTTTTTTTTTCATGACGAGACTTATAACAAAAGAAATTTTTAAAACAATTAAAAGTTATTAATTTTTTCTAGTAATTTATCATTAATATCAGGACTTGAAGCAATAATTCTAATATTTTTTATCGATGAGAGATCTATATTATTTACAATTCCACCAGCTTCTTTTATTAAAAGAATACCTGCGGCTATATCCCAAATATTTAGACCATCCTGAAAATAGCCATCATATCTACCAGAGGCAACATAGGCCATATCTAAAGCTGCGCATCCAGATTTTCTATACTGTAAATTTGGTTCATCTTTTATTTTTCCTCCAGTTCCAAATAAACATTCATTAATTTTGTTTTTTTTTGAAACTCTTATTCTCTGATTATTATAAAAAGCACCATTATCCTTTTCAGCATAAAACATCTCATCTTTTATTGGATCAAAAATCAGTCCAGAAATTATTTCATTATTTGATTTCAAAGCAATAGAAATTGCAAAATGAGGAATTCCATGTAAAAAATTTACAGTGCCATCAATTGGATCAAGTATCCAGATATTCTCTTTATCTTTATTTTTTTCAATACCATTTTCCTCACTAATAATTGAATAATTAGGTTTTGCTTTCTTTAATTCATCAATAATTATTTTTTCAACCTTTAAATCTGAATTAGTAACAAAGTCACTTGGTCCCTTTTTTGAAACTTGAAGTTTTTCAATTTCACCAAAATCTCTAATTAAAACTTTAGAAGCTTTCTCACTTGCTTTAATCATAATGTTTAAGTTTGGAGAAATTGAATTCATTTGATTAAATTTTTTTAATATACTCCAGAGTTCTAGTATCAACTATGACTTCATCCCCAGTTTCAATAAATGGAGGCACTTGAATATTTAAACCGTTGTTTAAAACAGCAGGCTTGTATGAAGATGAGACTGTTTGTCCTTTCAAAGCAGCATCCGTCGTCTCTATCTTGCATGTTACTTGATTTGGTAATTCGATTAAAACTGGTGCCTCATTATAGAAATTGACTGTAACTTCTAGATTTTCAGTAAGCAATTTTCCTTTTTCACCAACTATATCTTTTTTAATTTCAATTTGTTCAAATGATTTTGGCTCCATAAAGATGTAGTTATTTTCATCATCATACAAAAAGTTATAAACTGACTCTTCCAATCTTGCTTTTTCTACAGATTCACTGGACCTAAATCTTTCATTTAATTTAGTATTTTTGTTCAAGCTTTTCATTTCAATCTGAGCAAAAGCTCCACCCTTACCGGGTTTAACATGTTGAGTTTTAAGAACTTGCCATAAATCATTTTTATGTTCTAACAGCATTCCTACTCTGATTTCTCCAGCATTGATTTTCATTTTAATCTTTTAATCGCCTCTATAGGTTTTAGTTTATTATTTTTCCAAATGTAGCCTGAGATAGCTAAAAAGTTAGCTTTATTCAATAAAAGTTTTTTATAATTATCTGAATTTATACCTCCTATTGCAACAATAGGTATTTTCGTTAATTTAGTTATCTTTTTTAATAAATTTCTATTTGCTTTAAATTTAATTTTTTTGGTCTTAGAACTAAAAAAGGCACCAAAAGCCAAGTAGTCTGCTTTGTCTTTAACTGCTATTTTCGCTAGCTGTATCGAGTTATGACAAGTTATTCCAATTATTTTTTTTTTAAGAATTTTTCTTGCCTGAATTAAATTCATATCCTGCTGGCCCAAATGACAACCGTCTGCATTAAGTTTTTTTGCCAGTTTCACGTCATCATTTATCAAAAATTTCGTTTTATATTTTTTACATATTTTTTGAATTTTTTTGCCTATTATTAGCTTATTTTTAAAATTTGTTTTTTTAAGTCTTAATTGGAAAATACCCACTTTTCCAAGTTTAAGAATTTTTATTAATTCTTCGTAAAAAGAATTTCTAATTTTATTAGGAGAAATTAAATAAATAAACTTTTTTTTATTAATTCTCAAATTTTTTTGACCATTTTCCTTGAGCTGCCATCGTATTCATTTTTGCCCGATGATTAAATACTTTTTGAGTACCTTTTAAGTCTTGAATATTTTTTGCCCAAAATTTAAGTGCACTTTGTTGTAAAGCTCGTCCATATGAGTAACTCATTATAAAATTGGTATTATTGTTTTTATTAATAAGATTTAAATTTTCAGTAGCTTCTATTTCTGACTGTCCTCCAGACAAAAAGGCAACACCTGGAACCTCCGAAGGCACTGAATTTCTTAGGCACTCTAAAGTTAATTTTGCAACTTCTTCATTTGAAATCTTATCTTTTGATTTATTTCCTGCTAAAATCATATTTGGTTTTAATATAATTCCTTTTAAATCAACTTTATGTAAAATTAGTTCTTCAAAACATTTTT
>CACJWU010000014.1 GCA_902597215.1 uncultured Pelagibacteraceae bacterium
GATCCCGTAGAGCAAGCAAAAATTTACAGTGATGGAGGGGCAGATGAGATTTGCTTTCTTGATATTACCGCATCAAATGAAAATAGAGATATTATTTATGAAGTTGTAGAAAAAACTTCAAAGAAATGTTTTGTACCTTTAACAGTTGGTGGCGGTATAAGAAGTGTGGAGGACATCAATAAATTACTAAATTGCGGTGCAGATAAAGTTTCAATAAATACTGCTGCAGTTGAAAATTCAAAAGTTGTTGTTGATAGTTCAAAAAAATTTGGATCTCAATGTATTGTAGTTGCAATTGATGCAAAAAAAAACGGAGATAAGTGGGAAGTGTTTACTCATGGAGGAAGGAATAATAGTGGTATTGATGCATTGGAATATGCAAAAAAAATGGAAGAAAATGGAGCTGGAGAGCTTTTAGTGACTTCAATGGATAGAGATGGAACACAATTTGGATATGATATTGATCTAATCTCTAAAATTTCATCTAAAGTAAACATTCCGGTAATTGCTTCAGGTGGTGTAGGTAATTTAGATCACTTAGTTGATGGAATAAAATTAGGAAAAGCTAGTGCCGTTCTTGCTGCATCTATATTTCATTATGAAAAACATTCAGTAAAAGAAGCGAAGGAATATTTGGACTCAAAAGGAATACCTGTTAGAATTTAATATGCTCAGTACATTAGAAAATTTATTTAATCTCGCAAGGGAGAGAAAAAAATCTCCTATAGATGGATCTTATACAAATAAATTACTTAGAGATAAGTCTTTAAGTAAAGAAAAAGTTCTCGAGGAAATAAATGAGTTAATAGAAGCTGTTGAAAATAATTCAAACAAAATTCATGAAGCTGCAGATGTTTTTTATCATTTGATAATGTATTTAGAGGCTAATGAAGTAAAAATTGAAGATGTTATGGAGGAATTAAATAAAAGAAAAAAATGAGTTACGATGATAATAATATCTTTGCAAAGATTTTGAGAGGAGAAATTCCTTGCAAAAAAATTTATGAAGATGATTTTGTATTATCATTTCATGATATTAATCCACAAAAAAAGATTCATGCATTAGTAATTCCAAAAGGTAAATATATTGACCTTGATAATTTTAGTGCAAAAGCTTCACCTGAGGAGATGGTAGGCTTATTAAAAGGGATAAATACTGTTGCTAAAAAACTTGGAATTTCTGTAGATACAGGAAAAGGATATAGAGCTTTAGCAAATATTAGTGAGCATGGAGGCCAAGAAGTACCTCATTTACATTTCCATTTATTTGGTGGTGAAAGAGTTGGCAAAATGGTTGAGTGAATAAAAAAATAGATAGAAATTATTTAGAAATATTTTCACTTAGTGAATTGAATGAAACAAAAAATCCATCAAACGAATTTGTTTTAGAGTTAATCGATCCACCAAATTTTCAATTAAATAAATTTTTTTATAAAGAAATCGGAAAAAATCATCGTTGGGTAGATAGATTAATATGGAATGATAAAGAGTGGATTGAATATACAACAAACAATAGTGTCAAAACCTATATTTTAAAAAAAGAAAATGATTTAGTTGGTTATTTTGAGCTTATATTTCATCGTGATAAAAATGAAACTGAAATAGCATATTTGGGCTTACTTCAAGATTATCACAACAAAAAGCTGGGCTCGTTTTTGTTATCTAGCGCAATCAAAAAATCTTTTTTAGAAAATTCAAAAAGAGTATGGGTTCATACTTGTTCTTTAGACCATAAAAATGCTTTGAAAAACTATCTATCAAGAGGGATGAAAATTTTTAAAACTGAGACTATTTCAATTTAACTTAGTCTCGTAATGGTATATTAAACAAATTTTTTCCTAACTTCATATTTTTTTTAACTGATGATAAATATGTTATATTCAAATTTTGATAGATATCTAAAGTTTGCCAGCCAATTAAATCAAAATTATTCTTATTAAAAAAAATATTTATTTCATTGTCATCCTTCAAAAATGTGTAATTTATAAATTTTTCACCAATAATTCTTTCTTCTGCTTTTTTAATTTCTGAAATAATAAAATTTTTATCTAAGATATAATTTAAAGGTGTGTTAATAATTTTATATAAATAATAGGCTCCAGTATTATTTTTAATTACAAGAGATTTACCATTTGAAATTAAAATTTTTTTATTAATTGTATCATATTTACAATTGATTTTTAGAGGATATTTAATAATGCAATTTCCTTTCTCTATCTTCCCATTAATATTCTGTTCAAAGTCAAAACTTAAATTTTCAATATTTTGTAAATTACTGATCACATCTTCTTTATTTGAGGAATAAGCGTTGTGAGTAAAAAAAAATAAAAATATCATTAAAAAGAATTTTATCATTTAAAGTACGTCACGCTTGCCTACATGATTAGCTTTACTAACTATTCCCTCAGTTTCCATCATATCAATCATTCGAGCTGCACGATTATAACCAATCTGAAGTTTTCTTTGTAAAAAAGAAGTAGATGCTTTACCCTCTGACTTAATAATCTCTACTGCTTTTGCATACAGCTCATCTTTATCACCCTGATTTTTAGAGCTTTCAGATATTTCTCTTTCATCTGCAAAATTAAGAATTTCATCCACATAATCAGGTTCAGCTTGTGACCTTAAAAAATTATTTATTCTTTCAATTTCATTATCAGATACAAATGGTGCGTGAATCCTAATCATTCTATTAGCAGATGACATAAAAAGCATATCACCTTTTCCAAGTAATTGCTCAGCCCCTTGTTCACCTAAAATTGTTCTACTATCAATTTTAGAAGTAACTTGAAATGAAATTCTCGTAGGAAAATTAGCCTTTATTGTTCCAGTTATCACGTCTACGCTGGGCCTTTGAGTTGCCATTATAATGTGAATTCCAGCAGCTCTAGCCATCTGAGATAATTTTTGTATATAGTTTTCAATTTCCTTACCAGCAACTAGCATCAAATCTGACATTTCATCAACCACAACCACAATATAGGGCATTGGGAGTTTGTGTTTAGCATTGTAGCCATCAATATTCCTCACACTTTCTTTTGTCATAAGTCTGTATCTGCTTTCCATTTCTTTAACTACCCAACCTAAAACTGAAGCAGCTTTTTTTGCTTCGGTAATTACAGGACAAAGTAAATGTGGCACACCTTCATATGTTGAAAGCTCCAACATTTTTGGATCAATCAAGATAAATTTACATTTTTCTGGAGTATGTCTATAAAGCATAGACAAAATTATCGTGTTGATACAAACAGATTTACCCGATCCTGTTGTACCAGCTATTAATAGATGTGGCATTGACGCTAAGTCACTAATGATTGGTATACCAGAAATATTTTTTCCTAAAGCTATTGGCAACTTAATATCTTTTCTTTTAAAGTCTGAATGATTTAAGATCTCATTGAGATATACGTTCTCTCGGGAAACATTAGGTAACTCGATACCTATTGTATTACTACCAGGAATAGTTGATATTCTAGCTGACTCTGAGCTGGTATTTCTAGCTATATCATCAGAAAGATTTATAATTTTTGAAACCTTAACGCCAGCTGCTGGTTCAAATTCGTTTAGAGTTACCACTGGTCCATTACTTACTTTTTTTACTTTTCCATTAACACCGAAATCTAAAAGGATTTTCTCTAAAAATTCAGGATCATTTTTTTCGCTTTTATTTGATATATTTTTCTCATTTTTTGTGGGTATATTTAATAAATCGAGTGTTGGTAATTTAAATTTTACCTTAATAGAACTTTGGTTTGTTTCTGCCTTTATGAATGGCAAGTCTTCTTGTATTAGATTTTTTATTTCTTCTTGAGGAATATATTCATTAATAATTTCGTTTTTATTAGTATAATTTCTTTCATTTCTTTTAAAAATAAAATAATAAATTTTTTTTAATGTTATAGTAAAACTTTTGATATTAAAATTTATACTTATTAAAAAAATTATTAAAATTATTACTAAAAATAAGTAATATAAAAATTCGTCATATGAGTTATTAATTTTAACCATGAAAATATTTCTTAGATAATCTCCAACAAAACCACCATTACCATTAATGTATAGAGTTAATGAGTTTTTATAAAAAAAACTAAAAAAGACTGATCCAATCAATATGTAGAGAACAATAAAAAATGAATTTTCAATTATTAAAAATATTTCTTTTTTTTTAAAGATATTTATTCCAGAAAAAATATAAGTGATTGGTATTAAATAAGAGATTAACCCAACTGATTGAAAAAAAAGATCTGAAATATAACTTCCCTGTACTCCAAGTAAATTATTAATTTTAGTATTATTAGGAAAGATAAAATTTGGGTCATTAGGAGAATAAGTAATTAAAGAAATAAGTAGTAAAATTCCTAATATTAAAATGATAATACCAAATAATTCTATTAGTCTTTTTATAATAAAAAAAAGTATCGAATTTCCTAGTTTTTTTATATCCATTTTCAATGAATCAAATTTACCACTTTGTATCATCTAATTTTTGTTGTTAAAATTAAAATTTATTATGAATGTATGTATATTAGGAGATGGTTTAACTAGTTTATCATTAGCAAAAGCTCTGATTAATTTGAATATAAATGTGGATATTATTTCAAATCAAAAAAATTATGAGTTAGATAAAACTCGTACAATTGGTCTCACTTCAAGTAATATCAAATTTTTCAACAAAAATATTCAAAATATTGATGAATTATTATGGAACATAAAAAGAATTAAAATTTACAACGATTCTTTTAAAAATGACGAATTACTTAATTTTGATGATGATAATTATCTTTTCTCAATTATCAAAAATGAAAAATTGTATAGATTACTTTATAAAAGTTTAATTAAATCAAAATTTTTTAAATTTAAAAAAAAAACAAATATTAACTATTATAATCTTGTTATAAATTGCGATCCCAATAGCTCAATTACAAAAAAATTTTTTTTTAAAAACATCAAAAAAAATTATTATAGTTGTGCTTACACATCAATTATAGAGCATGAAAAAATAGATCCCAATGATACTGCAACTCAAATATTTACGAAGCAAGGACCTTTGGCTTTTCTACCAATCTCTAATACTCATACATCCATTGTATATTCAATTTTAGGAAAGAAAGATTATGATATTAAAGGATTAATAAACTCATATAATAAAATCTATTCAATAAATAAATTTAATGAATTTAAATCTTTTGAACTTAAATCTTCAAATTTAAGAAATTATTATCATTGTAATATTTTAGCATTTGGAGATTTACTACATAAAGTACATCCATTAGCTGGACAAGGTTTTAATATGACTGTGAGAGATATAAAAGAGTTAGTATCAATAATTAATTTAAAGTTAAATATTGGTTTGAGTCTAGATTCCTCAGTTTGTGTTGATTTTGAAAAAAAAACTAAACATAAGAATTACTTGTTTTCTAACTCTATAGATTTCATACATGAATTTTTTCATTTAGAAAGTAAAGTTAAAACGAATAAGTTAAGTAAAGCTCTAAATTATTTAGGAAATCAAAAGTCTGCTAACAGATTTTTTACCAAACTTGCTGACAATGGGCTAGTGCTATAAATTATTGAACAGTCGTATTGTTATATTGATCAAAAGTATAAGTGGATAGTATTTGCGCTATCTTAGACTTTCTTATGTCTAAGTTCTCAGCTTCTAATAATATTTGTTTTTCCTCTAATGTGAAAGGCGAGGCCATTGCTAAAGCATTAATTGTTTCATCAAGGCTTTGTTTTTCCAAAGCTTTCCAATTGATTATAAAACCTCTTTTTTCAAATAAATTTTTTAAATCTTTAAAAATCATCTCTAAATCAGAAAATTTTATATCTTGTTTTTTATTTTCTAAATCTTCTAAAAAATTATTTACATCAATTTTACATTCTCTATATGTTTTATCTGTTTTAATTTCTTCTATAATTTTAAATCTAATTAATCCCTTTAACTCAATTAGATATCTACCATCTTCAGTCTCTTTAAAGCTAATTATTTTACCGAGACAACCAATTTTAAACAGCTCAGGAGTATTACTGTTAATACCTTTCGTTTTTGGTTGTATCATTCCAACTAGTTTATTTGACTTCATGCTATCATCAATCATATCAATATATCTTGGTTCAAAGATGTTTAATGGAACCGTCGTTTTTGGGAAAATTATAAAATTACTTAGTGGAAAAACAGGAATTGTATCAGGAAAATTATTCATAACTTAATTTGTAACAAAAATATTATTATTCATCTATAATAAATTACTATGATTTTTTGGATAGCCTCATACCCTAAAAGTGGTAATACTTGGTTAAGAGCTTTAATAAGTTCGTATTTTTTTTCGCAAGATGGGAATTTCTCGAAAGA
Source organism: uncultured Pelagibacteraceae bacterium (assembly GCA_902597215.1). Lineage (GTDB taxonomy): Bacteria > Pseudomonadota > Alphaproteobacteria > Pelagibacterales > Pelagibacteraceae > Pelagibacter. The sequence continues at coordinate 6,356 of CACJWU010000014.1, forward strand.
TTTAATTAAAAATATAGATCAATTTCCAGAAAAGATACATTTTCAAGGATTTCGTTATAATCAAAAAGCAGTTACTGACACATCTAAACTTTGGATTAAAGCACAAGAAAAAATTAATAAAGATAATAAAATAAGATTTTTCAAAACACATAATATTTTTGGCAAGATTAACGATCAACCATTTACTGATAAAAAAAATTCAATCGCTTGTATTTATATAGTAAGAGACCCCAGAAACGTCATCACATCTTTAAAAAATCACTATGAGCTTTCATATGATGAGGCGTTTGATTTTATAACAAATGAGAGAAGATATATTTATGATCAACATAAAAAGGAGGATTATAGTGATTTTCAGTTTATTGGCTCGTGGAAAACAAATTTTCAATCTTGGAAATATCAAAATGAAATACCGATAAAATTTGTAAAATATGAGGATCTATTGTGTAAAACATATTCAATCTCTTTTCAAATTATAGAATATATAAATGAAATTTTAAAAAAAAAAGAAAAAGTTGATAAAAAAAAACTTGAAAATGCAGTTAAGTCCACTTCATTTGATAAATTAAAAAAAGAGGAGTCTGCAAAAGGGTTTTCAGAGTCAATACTGTCGAAACAAAAAAATAAAAAGATACCATTTTTTTTCTTAGGTCCCAAAAATAACTGGAAAAAAATTTTAGATAATAATATTCAAAAAAAACTATCTAAGAATTTTGAGGAAAATTTAAAGGAACTTTTTTATACTTAACTATTGCTTGCATTTATAAAACTCGCTAATTATAATGTATATTATAAGCGGGCATAGCTCAGTGGTAGAGCGTCTCGTTGCCAACGAGAAGGTCGAGGGTTCGACCCCCTTTGCCCGCTCCAAAATTATGAACGATTTGCTAAATAAAAAATGTATTCCTTGTGAAGGTGGAGTTACTCCTTTTGATATATCTGAGATACACTTATATCAAAAAAAAGTTGATGGCTGGGATGTTAAAAAAGATGAAAAGAATGTTTATTACTTAGAAAAAAAATTTAGCTTCAAAAATTTTCTCGAAAGTCAAAAATTTATAAATTTAGTTGGAAAAATTTCAGAAGATGAAGGTCATCATCCAGATATTACTTTTGGTTGGGGATATGCAAAGATTCATATCACTACACATGCAATTGAGGGCTTATCGGAAAATGATTTTATTCTTGCTGCTAAAATTGACAAAGAGGTTAGTGTTTGAAATGCCTTGTTTTAGAAAAAATTAATACAGTATCCGTATCGTTAGCAAATTTTATGATTTCTTTATCTCTTATTGATCCTGAGGGCTGTACTACTGCTTTAACACCTGATTGAACAAGTTTTTCAAATCCATCAACAAAAGGAAAAAAAGCGTCTGAGGCAGCTACAATATCATGATTTAAATTATAAAATTTTCTCATTTTATCAATTGCAATTTTACAACTATCTATTCTGCTGGGTTGTCCTGAACCAATGCCAACAGTTGTTTTATTAGCAGCCAATACTATTGCATTAGATTTTACGTAACGACAAACATTAAAAGCAAAAATTAAATTGTCATATTGAGCCTTACTGGGCTTTGCTTTTGAAACGACTTTAAAATCTTTTTTTGTAAAGATTTTTTTATCTTCAGATTGAATTAAAATTGAATTATTTATTGAGTTGAATTTATACTCTTCATTTATTGAAAAGTTAGAAGCATCAATTAATCGTAAGTTTTTTTTGGTTTTTAAAATTTTAAGAGCTTTTTTATCAAAACCATTTGCTATTATAACTTCTAAAAAGATTTTATTTAATTCAATGGCAAGTTTTTCGCTTACTTTGAAGTTACAAGAAACAATTCCACCGAATGCACTAATTGGATCACAGGCTAAAGCAGACTTGTAACTATCTAAGGTATTCTTTAAAATAGATACACCACAAGGATTTGCATGTTTTACAATAACTGTGCCGATTTTTTTGGGTAACGATTTTGAAATAACTAGTGCTGTTAAAATATCGTTATAATTATTATAGCTTAGCTGTTTACCATGAATTTTTTTAATTTTTAGATCTTTATCTTTTGAATAAATTGCACTTATCTGATGAGGATTTTCACCATATCTTAATTTTTCAATCAAATTTCCATGAATGATTTTCTTTTTTGGAAAATTATTAAGAGTAATTCTGTTAAAATAGCTTGTAATAACTGAGTCGTAATATGATGTTTCAGAAAATGCTAATTCAGACATTTTTTCTCTAAACTTAATTGAAGTAGCACCTTTATTTTTTTTCATTTCATTAATTAGATCGGGATATTGTTTATGAGATATAATGACTGTAACATCATTGTAATTTTTTGCAGCAGATCTTGCCATGGAAGGTCCGCCAATATCAATATTTTCAATAATTTCTGCATGATTTATATTTTTTTTAAGTATCTTTTCAAATGGGTAAAAATTGACAATTACTAAATCTATATCTTCATAATTATTTAATTTTAATTCTTTTTGATGTTTTTTATTTTTTCTTTGATTCAGAATACCTGCATGAATTTTAGGATGAAGAGTTTTTACCCTTCCATTAAGAATTTCATTTGATCCAGTAAATTTTGAAACTTCTAAACATTTAAATTTTAAGCGTTTAATTTCTTTAAAGGTGCCACCTGAACTAATAATTTTAATCTTATTTTTTTTTAATATTTTTAATAACGATTTTAAGTTGGATTTATCTGATACAGAAATTAATGCAGTTTTTATTTTCTTTATCATATTTTCTCTAATTTCCACTTAATATTCTCAATTTGATTATTTGAAATACCAGATATAAAAATATTTTGATTTTCTGTGTAAGAATTTTTATTACCGAAATATAATCCATTATCAATATTTATATTAAAATTTTCACAAGTGAATTTCCATCCCTCGTCACTTAAGTCAATTAAAATTGATTTATTATCTTGTGTTTTCATTAATTTTACACTTGGTTCAACATGAAATCTGATATCAAATTTATAGTTATGATTTATTTTCTTTTTAATTATTTTATCAAATCCATTAAATATCATTTTATCAGGGAAAAATTCAATTTCTCTTTCATGGATTGAATTATATTTTTTTAGATAACCGTCGTGTGAACATATTATTTTCCAATAATTTTTTTCAAAAAGTACTTTTTTATTTATTATTTTTAAGTTTTTATCTAACATATAAGTGTCTTTAATTTTTCTGAATTTACAAGATGAATTATCATCAATTATAAGTGTATTATGAGTAGCTGTTGATTTAGATAATTCATTAAGTTTGGTGTTATTTTTATTGTAATATCCACAATTACTAAAAAGTTTTTTTTGATTAGAAATTATTTCAAAGGATAAAGGGCCGGCTTGATAATTTTGTGTAAATTTTGAGATTGGTGGATTCCCAGCATCCATAATTAAAGAAATTTTTTTATTTTTAAGAATTAAATAACCTCCAAAATCATAATTTTCATTTTTAAATTTGTAACCAAATCTTTTTAGGTAATTATCAAATTCTTTATTATTTGAAATATTGTTCCCATTGAATAAAAGGTCATGATTAATACTTTGCCAACCAAAACTATATCCTTGTCCTAAGTAATAAATATTCTCATCTATAAATTCAGGAATTAAAATTTGAGATTCTTTAAACCACTCTCTTATTAAAATAAAATATTTTAAGTAGAAGATTAATTGTTTGATATTTCTTGATTTAGGAAATCCGTTATTATCCAATGTTAACTTTGAAATTTTTTTTAGAATATCTAGACCAAAAGATAAATAGTTTTTTTTATTTTCGTAACATAAGCCTACCAGTATAATTGATGCGCAACCTATTAATTTATTTTCAATAGATTTCGATCTATTTATTTCATTAATTAAATGATTGGTTTGTTTTTTTATCATTAAATTGAATTTATCTTTATAAACCTTGTCACTTTCATCATATGATAAATTGTGACATGACAACCAGGCTATTATTCTTTTAGCCGTAAGATCGAATTCCCAACTTCTAGATTTATAATTTTGATTGTAATCTATCCAATTCTTAATAATAAGTTGAATTTTTTTTTTTGACGATTTTAAATCTAAATTAAAAAACCAATAAAAACTATTTAATTTTTTGAAATCCCTTTTATTTATATCATTATTATTCCAAATCTCGTCCAGTGAATAATCTTCAATATTAAACCTTTTTTTTTGATATTTTACAAGTGAGGCCAATAAATCGGGACTTGGTTTATAAGTGAAATTGCCATCAGTTATTTTTGAAATTTTTTTATCATAAAAACTTGAATTAAGATATAAATTTTTGATTTTTTTGAAAATATTAAAAAAAAAATCATATATATAAATCATTAATTTGATTTTAATAATTCAATATTTTTTTTTATATCTCCATCATTACTTTTAAAAATTGTAGTGCCCGAAACTAGAATATTTGCTCCAGCATTAATTGCTAGTTTACAGTTATCAAAATTTATACCACCGTCAATTTCTATATCAAAATTAAATCCCATTTTATCTTTTATTTGCTTTAATTTTTTTACTTTTTCTAAAACTTCTGGCATAAATTTTTGTCCACCAAAACCTGGATTTACACTCATAATTAAAACTAAATCAATTTTATTAAGAATATCTGAGATTAATTCTAATTTGGTTTCAGGATTTAAAGATACTCCTGCTTTTTTTTTCAATTCTTTTATTTTATTTATTGAAGACTCTAAATTTTCAGTTGCCTCTGGATGAATAGTAATAATATCAGCACCAGCATTAGAAAAATCTTCAATATATTTATGAACAGGTGAAATCATTAAATGAACATCAAAAAGGATAGAAGTGTATTTTTTAAGAGATTTGATAACTGGAGGACCAATAGTTAAATTTGGAACAAAATGTCCATCCATTACATCTACATGAATCATATCTGCACCTGCTTGTTCAAGCCTCTTAATTTCATTTCCTAGCTGGCTAAAATCAGCAGATAATATTGATGGTGAAATTTTTATTTTTTTCATCAGTAATCAAATTTACTAGTACCAAATTTTAAAATTTAATTTAATTAAAAAATTGATAAATTTGTCTTGAAATTTCACTTTCTAAAGGAAAAGATAGCATCCCCATCACTGAGTACCCCAAAACCCACGGCATAAAATAGAATCTTATCATGAAGAAAAACCACGCAACATAAAGGGGTACGATTGGTTGAATTATGAAAGATGGAGTGATTGGTCTAAATAATCTAATAAGAGGATTAGTAAATTTGACAAAGACCTTCATAAAAAAAAACTGCGAGTCTTCTTTTTGAAATATATTCATTGCAACTCTACCAATCAAAGTCCACATAATCACACCAAGAATATAATCAATTATATATACTAAGGGATGAAAATTAGCTGACATTTAAGAATATATATTTGAAAAAGAGTTGAATTAAAAGGGGCGAAATTAATCGCCCCTTAAAAAGATTATTTAGTGTTGTTTGCCAAGGATCGATTTACCTGATGGTACACGAACCTCATCAACCATTTTTTGCGTCGCAGCACTTGGTTCTGAAGTAATTAAACTTACAACAACCATAGCTACTAAACTGACAGCTGAACCGAAGATACCAAATGTTAACTGAGTTATGCCTAAGAATCCACTTCCACCGTTTCTTACCCAAATTAGGTAACCAGCACCAGAAATTAATCCTAAAGCCATACCAGCTATAGCACCTTCTTTGTTAGCTCTCTTCCACCATACACCAAGTACAAGTGGGAAGAATAATCCAGACATCGCAAAGTCAAAAGCCCAGATTACTGAACCTAAGATACCCTGGATCTCCATAGCCGCAATAGTCGCTCCAGCAAAACCAATTACAACAAGAAGCACCCTAGCAACCACTAATCTTTTTGCAGTCTCTGCTTTAGGATCAATGATTTTATAGTATACGTCATGTGAAATTGCATTCGCGATTGCTAGAATCAAACCATCAGCTGTTGACATTGCAGCAGCCATACCCCCAGCAGCAACTAGACCTGAAATTACATATGGTAATCCAGCTATTTCTGGAGTTGCTAACACAACGGCTTTACCACCCATGAAAAACTCATTTAACTCAAGAGTTCCATTTCCGTTAAAGTCGCTTACAAACATCAAGTTTGCTTGGTTCCAGTTTTGATACCAATCTATCGCTTGGACATCTGCAATTGATTTACCAATAATACCTGTCGATAATGTTGGATCAATCAATGACAATTTAGATAGTGTTGCTAACATTGGAGCAGAAGAATAAAGTAGGAAGATAAAGAACAAAGACCAACCTACTGATTTTCTAGCTGCTTTTACACTTGGAGTAGTGAAATATCTCATCATCACATGAGGCAATGAAGCTGTTCCCATCATCATCGCTAGTGCTAATGAAATAAACGCCCATGGCGTTGCATTCACTGCTGAGTGAGCTTTAGTTATACCAGCCAAACCTTTTGGCACCTCTTTTAGATTTTCAGCAGAGTTTTTTACAAAACCAAACTGAGCTTCTAATTCAGCAATTCTTGATACTTCATCAGCTAACATGAAGTGTGGGAAGAAACCCGCACCCATTTTGTTACTGATCCAGAATACTGGTAATAAGTAAGCTATGATTAGTACAATATATTGTGCAACCTGTGTCCAAGTTACTCCTCTCATACCACCTAACATTGAACATAGTAATATACTTACTAATCCAACATAAACTGCATATTGAAATGGAATATCAAGTGCAACAGATGCAATTGTACCTGTAGCATTAATTTGTGCAGTCACATAAGTAAATGATGCAACAGTTAATACTACTACTGCAAGAAATCTACTTAAATTACCACCGTATCTTGTACCGATAAAATCCGGAACTGTGTAACAGCCAAATTTTCTCAAGTATGGTGCTAATAAAGATGCGACTAATACATATCCACCAGTCCAACCTACAAGTAGTGCCATATATCCGTAACCTTTAAAGTAAATACCTCCTGCCATTGCAACGAATGATGCACCAGACATCCAGTCTGCTGCAGTTGCCATTCCGTTGAATACAGTTGGCACTTGTCTTCCAGCTACGTAATAAGCATCAGCTTGAGCTGTACGTGATAGATAACCAATTATAGCATAGATGGCTACTGTGAAAGCAACGAAACAAATTCCAATTGTTTTCGCAGTCATGCCCATCTGCTCGGCAATCGACATAATGATTATGAAAGCTAAAAAACCACCTGTATAGATTCCATAAACTTTAGGTAAATTGTCTATAAAATTACCTTTCATCATTTAGTCATCCCCTCTTTCTGAGAAGCCAAACTCTTCATCAATTTTTTCTTGTCTGTTCGCAAACCAGAAAATTAGGATTACGAAAGCACCAAGAGAACCTTGACAAGTGAACCAATAAGTTAGCGGATAACCAAATGGTCCCGTAACTTCATTCATTTCAGCCCCGAATAAGAAGATGCCAATTGAGAATATAAACCAGATTGCTAAAGTTATCAGTAGCAGACCTCTGGATTTTTCCCAGTGTTGTGCTTGTTTTGACATTTATACCTCTCTCTTTTTAGTTATAACTGGGCAAAACCATAACCATTATCAAGGAGATTTAAAGTGTTAAAATTGCTCAAATTAGAGTGATTTTTGGGTTATAATTGACAAAAATACCTAATTTTATGGGAAAATATAAACTTACTTGGAAAGATCTTACCTTGAGGGATTTCAAGATTTATTTATTTGCACTATTTAAAGCATTTATTCCTAAGAAAAAAATTAAATCATTAGATGAATTAGAGGATTTTATTCAAACAAAATCAGCATGGGTTTCTCAAGTTACACTTTATGGATACTTAAAAACTAGGATGGGAACAAGGTATGTTCTTCATTTCGAAAACAATGAATTTATGAAGTCAGTGAATTTAGCCAAGTGGAATATTTATGCAGTGTCTTTACAGGATCTTACTTTTTTTACCTTTTCATATTTAAAAGCCAATACTAATTATAAGGATATAGGTAAGGCTAAAGAAATTTTTTTTAAAATCTTAGACGATGAAATTTCTAATAAGATGCCAATGGATATAATTGAAAATACAAAAAAAAATTTTGACGAAAGATTTGAAAAAATAAATTGGGAAACGTATCATAATGATCTCCCGTTTAATCCAAGTGCCTTATCTTTGTATAAATGGGCTCCGATATCAGAAGAATTAAAAACTTTGGATCGAAAAATTGTATTAAACTCCGTAATTCTAAAGTGGGATGTGGTAAAAAAAGAATTTAAAGAAAGACTGGGTTTCTAAGTATTTTTTCTATTATCAACTAAACTGTCTACAACACTTGGATCTGCTAATGTAGTTGTATCTCCTAACTGATCATGTTCATTAGCTGCAATTTTTCTTAAAATTCTTCTCATGATTTTTCCCGACCTTGTTTTTGGTAGTCCAGGTGTAAAATGAATTAAATCTGGAGTTGCCAATGGCCCTATTTGTTTTCTTACCCAAAGTTTCAGATCTCTTTCAAGATCACCAGTTTCATTTTCTCCAGCATTCAGAGTTACGTAGCAATATAATCCATTACCTTTTATATCATGAGGATAACCTACTACCGCAGCTTCTGCTACTTTAGGGTGAGCGACAAAAGCACTTTCTATTTCTGCTGTTCCAAGATTATGACCCGATACTATTATTACGTCATCAACTCTTCCTGTGATCCAATAGTATCCATCTTTATCTCTTTTACATCCATCCCCTGTAAAATACTTTCCATCGAATTGGGAAAAATAAGTATCTATAAATCTTTGGTGATCACCATAAACAGTTCTCATTTGACCTGGCCATGACTGAGAAATGCAAAGTCTCCCTTCACCTGCTCCTTTTATTTCCTTTCCATCTTTGTCTACTAGACAAGGTTTTATACCATAAAATGGTTTTGTAGCTGAACCTGGTTTAAGAGGTATAGCTCCTGTTTGGGGAGCAATTAGTATTCCACCTGTTTCAGTTTGCCACCAAGTGTCAACAATTGGACATTTTGAATTTCCAATTGTTTTGAAATACCACATCCAAGCCTCAGGATTTATTGGTTCTCCCACAGTGCCCAATAGTTTTAAAGATTTTCTAGATGTTTTATTTACTGGTTCATCACCTTCTCTCATTAAAGCTCTTATAGCTGTTGGAGCAGTATAAAATGTGTTTACTTTGAATTTGTCTACTATTTGCCACCACCTTGAACTATCTGGGTAATTTGGTACACCTTCAAACATTATTGTTGTTGCACCATTAGAAAGTGGACCATAAATAATATAACTATGACCTGTAACCCAACCAATATCTGCTGTACACCAGTAAATATCTTTAGGTTTATAGTTAAAGATGTATTGATGAGTCATCGATGCGTAAACCATGTATCCACCTGTTGTATGCAAAACACCTTTTGGTTTTCCTGTTGACCCTGAAGTGTAAAGAATAAATAGTGGATCTTCAGCATTCATTTCCTCAGGTTCAGAATAATTAGAAACATCTTTTATAAGATCATGATACCAAACATCTCTATCGTTATCCCAAAAAACATAATTACCAGTTCTTTTTACAACTATACATTTTTTAACATTAGGACAGTTTGTTAAAGCTTCATCAGTTGTAGCTTTCAATGGGATAGTTTTTCCACCCCTAATACCCTCATCTGCCGTGATTATATATTCAGACTCACAATCATTTACTCTTCCTGAAATCGATTCAGCGGAAAATCCTCCAAATATAATTGAGTGTATAGCCCCAATTCTTGCACATGCTAACATCAGGATAGCTAATTCTGGTATCATGGTTAAGTAAATTGTTACACGATCACCTTTTTTAATTCCTAGTTTCTTCAAGCCATTTGCAGCTTTTGAAACTTTCTGATGTAGTTGTTTATAAGAAATTTTTTGAGTATCTTTCGGATCATCTCCTACCCAAATTATAGCAGTTTTATCTTTTTTATCTTTTAAGTGTCTATCTATACAATTTGCGGATGCATTTAGAGTACCATCCTCAAACCATTTAATTTTTACGTCATTCTTGCTATATTTTACATCTTTTATTTTTTTGTAAGGTTTAATCCAAGTAATTCTTTTTCCTTCCTTCTTCCAAAAAGCGTTATTATTTTTTATAGAGTCACTGTATTTTTTTTGGTATTGAGATTTATTTGCAAGACTAGTTTTAATCCAATCTGGTCTAGTTTTAAATATCAGTTCAGGAGATGAAGAATTATCTTTTTTTTCTTTTTTTATTTTTGATTTAATTTTTTTTTTAACAACTCTTTTTCTTTTGTATAAATTCTTTTTAGACTTTTTAACCCTTCTTTTTGAGGATTTTTTATACGTTTTTGATTTTTTTGATTTTTTCTTTTTTTTTGGCATAAAATTTTATTTTAAATTTTACCCATGTTATTCAAAATTTTCCAGCTTTTAGAATCTATATTCATGACAGATAATCGACTCTGTTTAATTAATGATAAATGGCTCAATTCCTTATTTTTTTTAATATTTTTTAATGAAACTGGTCTTTTTAATTTTTTTATAAATTTTACAGTAATAGCAACAAAACGACCAGATTTGTCAGTTTTATCTGGATATGCCTCTTTGATTACTTCCACAATACCAACAATTTCCTTGCCAATATTAGAGTGATAAAAAAAACATTGGTCACCTTTTCTCATTGTTTTTAAATTTTTGGCAGCTTGATAATTTCTTACACCATCCCAAGGAGTACCTATTTTTCCTGCCTTTTTTTGTTGATCTATTGACCAAACATCTGGTTCAGATTTTAATAACCAATATTTCATTTTTTAAGTCGTTAATTTAGTTTCAATCAAATTCAATGTATAACATAAAATATGAATACAAAAATTGATTTAATTTCTAACTTGCTTCAAAAAAAAAAATTTAAGGAAGCCAAGATTAAATGTGATGAAATTTTTGAAAAAAATGGAAATAATTTTGTATTTCTGAATATATTTGCAATAATTTTATTTCAGCTAAGGGAATTTGAGGATGCGCAAAAAAAATGGAAACAATCAATCGCGATAAATCCAAAATATTTTGATGCATATAACAATTTAATCAACGCACTTTTAAATTTAGAAAAATACGATGATGCTTTAGAATATATTAATATAGCTATTAAGATTAATCCAAATAATCATGAATTATATCATAAACGGGGCAATTTGTTTCTTAAAAAAAATCAATTAGAAAAAGCAGTACAAAATTTTGATCAGGCTCTCGAAATCAAGAATGATTATGTCCCATCTCTGAGAAGTAAAGTAATAGTTTTTAAAAAAAATCAAAAATTTGATAAAGCCCTAAAAGAATTAGATAAACTTTTATTATATGATAAGGACAAGTTTAAAGCCTATATGGAAAAAGCACTTATATATATCTCATTAAGAAATTCATTTGAGACTTTAAAAAATTTAAAAAAGGCAGACTCAATAAATCCCAATTCACCTTTCGTGCTTGGTGATATTATTCACGAAAAAACAAAAATGTGTGATTGGTCAAATTTAGACTTTGAGCTCAAAAGTATAAAAAAAAAAATTGATAATAATGAAAAAGTATTAGCTCCATATGTAGCAACAACATTATTTGACTCACCCGAACTTCACTTGAAGACTTCTAAAATTTGGCAAGAAAGGCATCAGGGTAAAGTTGAAAATTCAATTTTTTCTCGGATAAGAAAAAAAAAAATAAAGATAGGATATTTTTCTGCAGAATTTAGATCTCATGCGATGGGATATCTGATGAATAGAGTTTATGATTTGCACAATAAATCAATGTTTGAGGTATATGGGTTTTATTTTGGCCCACCTGTAAATTTTGAAGATAAGTTGCAAAAAAAAATTGTTAGCTCATTTGATAAATTTGTCGATGTTAATTCACTTAGTGATAAAGAGGTAAGTATTTTATCAGAAAAATTTGGTGTTGACATTGGAATTGACTTGATGGGTCACACAGGAGGAAGATTTAATCGATTTGGGATTTTTGAAAATAGAATTGCTCCTATTCAGGTAAGTTTTTTAGGATTCCCCTGTACAACAGCCTCAAAGTTCATAGATTATCTAATTGCTGATAAAATACTTATTCCAAAAGAATTTCAAAAATTTTATTCAGAAAAAATTATTTATTTACCAGATTCCTACCAACCTAACGAAGAATTAAATAATTTAAGCCCTCATTTTAAAAATAAAAAAAGTGTTGGCTTACCAAACGATAAGTTTGTCTTTTGTTGTTTTAACGCTCATCAAAAGATCAATCCTCAAATCTTTTCATCTTGGATGAGAATTTTAAAAAAAAAAGAAAATAGTATTCTTTGGCTTTTGAAAGATAATGAATTTTCAGAAAATAATTTAAAAAAAGAAGCAAATAATCATGGAATTGATCCTAGTAGATTAATATTCGCAAAAAAATTGGAGATTGAACAACATTTGTCTAGATTAAAATTTGCAGATTTATTTTTAGATACCTATCCTTATGGTGCTCATACTACTTGTAGTAATGCTTTAAGAATGTGTCTACCCGTAATTACTCTAATTGGAAATTCTTTTGCCAGCAGAGTTTCAGCAAGTTTGTTAAAATCTGTCAAATTAAACGAGTTAATTGCAGAAAACTTTGAAGATTATGAAAGGTTAGCTTTAGATATTTCAAGTGAAGATAAATCTCTGAATTTAATAAAGAATAAAATAAAAAAACAAATATATAAAAGCACTTTATTTAAACCAAAAATTTTTACAAAAAATTTGGAAAATGCATATAAGGTGATTTATGAAAATTATTTAAACGATAATGATCCTAAAAATGTTGAATTATAATTTAATACCTGAGCCTTTCATAAAATTTGCTTTTTCATCAAGTTGCCATCTAGGAAGTGCTTGATGATCTAATTTACTAAAATTTCTAAGTTTATATTTTTCTAATCCAACCATTGCAATCATTGCCGCATTATCACCACACAATTCTTGAGAGGGAAAAATTGGTAAAACATTTCTTTCTTTACATAGATTAATTAATATTTCTCTGATTTTTTTATTCGCAGCAACACCTCCTGCTATTACAAATTTTTTTAATTTTTTTTTGTTTTCTTTTTCGAATTGGTCAAATGCAATCCTGGTTTTTTTTTCAAGTATTCTAATAATCGTTTCTTGGAATGAAGCAGCAAGATCAAATTTATCTTGGTCCCTTTTGATATTTTTTGAGACTCTTAATATTGCTGTTTTTAAACCAGCAAAGGATAAATTACATCCACCTTTGTTAAAAATAGGTTTCGGCAAATCAAATTTTTGTGGATCACCCTTTTTAGCCATAATTTCAATTTGAGGCCCACCTGGAAAGTCAATTCCTAAAATTTTTGCTGTTTTATCAAAAGCTTCACCTAAAGCATCATCGATTGTTGTGCCAAGTCTTTTATATTTTCCAAGTCCATTTACAATCAAATATTGCGAGTGACCTCCTGAAATCAAGAGCAACAAATAGGGATATTCAAGATTTGAATTTAATTTTGGACTTAAAGCGTGTCCCTCTAAATGGTTAACAGCTATAAAGGGTTTATTTAAAGTTAGAGCCAATGTCTTGCCAAAACTCAAACCAACTGAGAGACAAACTATTAAGCCCGGACCTGCAGTCGATGCAATAGCATTGATGTCATTTATTTTTTTTCCGCTATCTTTTATCGCTTTATCCACAATCAAGTCAATTTTCTCAATATGAGAACGAGCTGCTAATTCAGGCACAACTCCTCCAAATTCTTTATGTACCTCAACTTGACTGGAGATGATGTTTGATAAAATAATTGGATTACCTTGAGAGTCTTCAGAT
>CACJWU010000015.1 GCA_902597215.1 uncultured Pelagibacteraceae bacterium
AAGCAAAAACAGAAAAAGATGATGTCAGCGCAGCAGCAAACGACTATCTAAAAACTTTAGGCTATGTTTCTATTGCGTACGCATGGATTAAAGTTTTGGAGGTAAGCTTTAAAGACTTTAATGAGAATAAAAATTTCTATGAGGATAAAATAGATACTGCAAGATTCTATTTTGATAAAGTATTGCCAAGAGCTGAACAACATTATAAATCAGCTATATCTGGTAGCTCAAATATTATGAGTTTCAAATTTAGCTAAATAAAAATGAGCCATTACGATACCAATCTGGATAAAAATAGTGCCAATTATGTACCATTAACTCCTTTAACTTTTTTAAAAAGAGCAAAAGAAATTTATCCAAATTATGAAGCAATTATTTATGAAGACCGAAAATATACATGGGATCAGGTCTATAAAATCATTAATTATTTTTCCCTCTACATCATACCTCATCTCATAAAAAAGATTTTTACCAAGTCCAGTTCTTTTAATTGTTTTAAGAAATTGCTTTGGAATAATCATATCTGTATCGATATTTACTATTGGTAAATATGCTGGAATACTTTTTAAGTTAGTAAATTTCTGCATTAACTTTGATACTTTCTTACATCATCTAAATTTCCTGAAATAGCTGCTGCCGCTGCCATACCTGGACTTACAAGATGAGTTCTTCCACCTCTACCTTGTCTCCCCTCAAAATTTCTATTAGATGTTGATGCACATCTTTCTTCTGGTTTTAATTTATCTGCATTCATTGCTAAGCACATTGAACAACCTGGTTCTCTCCACTCAAATCCTGAGCTAACAAATATCTTATCTAGACCTTCTTGTTCTGCTTGCTCTTTAACTAATCCAGATCCTGGTACCACCATAGCATGGACATGAGAGGCTATTTTTTTATCTTTTAAAATTTTTGCAGCTTCTCTTAAATCTTCTATTCTTCCATTTGTACAGCTGCCAATAAAAACTTTATCTATTTTAATATCTTTAGCAGCCATGTTAGGTTTTAAACCCATATATCTTAAAGATCTTTCTAATGAATTCTTTTTATCTTCATCTTTCTCAGCATCAGGATTTGGAACTTTACCATCAATCGTTATTACATCCTGTGGAGATGTTCCCCATGTTATCATAGGTAAAATTTCATTGGCCTCTAAACTTATTTCTTTTTCAAATGTCGCATCATCATCTGAATTTAAATTCGTCCAATATTCTAAAGCTTTGTCCCATTTTTCACCTTTAGGAGACATTGGTTTTCCACTTAAATATTTAAATATCTTTTCATCTGGTGCAATCAATCCTGCTCTTGCACCGCCTTCAATAGTCATATTGCATATAGTCATCCTTTGTTCCACACTTAGTGATCTAATCAAATCTCCAGCATATTCAACAACACACCCAGTGCCTCCAGCCGTTCCAATTTTTCCAATTATTTGCAGGATTACATCTTTTGATGTTACCCCTAAAGGAAGTTTTCCATTAACATTAATTCTAAAATTTTTTGCTTTTTTTTGCACTAAGGTTTGTGTTGCTAGAACATGTTCAACCTCTGACGTTCCAATTCCAAATGCTAAAGCTCCAAATGCACCGTGTGTAGCTGTATGACTATCTCCACAAACAATTACTGTGCCTGGTTGGGTAAATCCTTGCTCAGGTCCAATTATATGAACAATTCCTTGTCTTTTATCATTCATACCAAAAAGTTGTATACCAAATTCTTTACAATTTTTTTCCAATGTATCCACCTGAATTTTAGACTCTTGGTCTGCTATACCATTTGTCCTGTCAGTCGTTGGAACGTTATGATCTGCAACAGCTAATGTTAAATTTGGATGCCTTACTTTTCGATTAGAATTCCTAAGACCTTCAAAAGCTTGGGGACTAGTCACTTCATGAACAAGATGTCTATCAACAAATAATAAAGCTGTACCATCAGTTTGCTGATCAACTAAGTGGTCATTCCAAATTTTATCGTAAAGTGTATTTGGCATTGAAAAAAAAATTATTTTTTTTCTGTTGAGCTTTCTACTTCTTTTTTAGCTTCCGCTTTAGGAGCTTCTTCCTTTTTAGCTTCTACCTTAGGAGTCTCTTCCTTTTTAACTTCTGCTTTAGGAGCTTCTGTTTTATCTTCTTCTTTTAGAGTAACAGGAGCAAGATTATCCTCTGTTACCGTCTCAGGTTTAACATCAATATCTATTCCAATTTTTTTTCTAATCTTTTCTGCGATTCTTGCTGATTTACCTGTTCTATCTCTTAAATAATATAATTTTGCCCTTCGTACTTTTCCAGAACGAATAACCTTAATTGAGTCAATAACTGTGCCAAACAATGGGAATGTTCTCTCAACACCCTCTCCAAAAGATATTTTCCTTACAGTAAATGAGGAATTTAAATCTCTACTTTTTTTAGCTATACAAACACCTTCAAAATATTGAATTCTTTCTTTTTTACCTTCAGTAATTCTAACACCAACTTTAACAACATCACCTGGAAAAAACTCTGGAATCTTCTTTTCAGAAAGAATTTTTTTTACATTGTGTTGATTTATTTCCTCTATTGTTTTCATTCTAGTATTTATCAATTTAATTCTTCTTATATTTTTGCCACATATCTGGTCTTCGATCGCGTGTTATAGCCTCAGATTGAGATAAACGCCAGTCTTTAATTTTAGCGTGATCACCTGATAATAACACCTCTGGTACTGGTTTTTGCTCCCAAATCTGTGGTTTTGTATATTGAGGATATTCCAAAAGACCATTTCCAAAAGTTTCCTCGGATGCTGATTTTTCGTTACCTAAAACTCCAGGCAAAAGTCTCAATACACTGTCAAAAACTACAAGTGCAGCTGTTTCTCCACCAGACAACACATAATCTCCTATGCTTATTTCTTCTATATTTCTTGTAGTTAAAACTCTCTCATCAACTCCTTCAAAATGTCCACAAATTAGAGAAAATGATTTTGCCTTAGATAATTCCGTGGCAAGACTTTGATCAAATTTTTTACCTTTAGGTGAAAGATAAAAAATTCTCTCTCCTTCATTTTTATTCTGATCGATGGATTTTGCTAAAACGTCAGGTTTAAGCAACATACCTGATCCACCACCATATGGTGTATCATCAACAGTTTTATGTTTATCTGTTGCTGCATCTCTAATATTAATTACATTTAAGCTCCACAATCTCTTAGCCATTGCTTTACCATAAAGGCCTTTATCTAGCGGGCCAGGGAAAACTTCTGGATAAAGTGTAAAAACTTGAGCTTGCAACATAAATAAACTTTTTTATTTCTTTTCTTCCTTTTTAGCTTCAGCTTTTGGAGCTTCCTCTTTTTTAGCTTCTGCTTTTGGAGCTTCCTCTTTTTTAGCTTCTCCAGCTGGAGCAGCATCTGCCTTTGGTGACTCTTCCTTTTTGGCCTCTTCAGAACCTTCTTTTTTTCTATCCTTTTTTGGAACTGCTTTTTGTGGGTTATTTCCATTAGCAGGCATAGGCATCAATTCATTCTCACCTAAAATTCTAGCTACTCTTGTTGTAGGTTGTGCACCTTGACCCAACCAATATTTTATTCTTTCAGCCTCTAATCCAATTCTTTCCTTTTTTTCTTTTGGTAACAACGGATTAAAAAAACCTACTTTTTCTATAAATCTGCCATCTCTAGCAAATCGACTGTCAGCTACAACAACCTTATAAACAGGCCTCTTTTTTGTGCCACCTCTAGATAATCTTAATTTTAACATTTACTCTCCTTTTTATTTTAATTGATTAAATAATTCTGGAGGTATTCCTTTATCAGACATACCTTTCAGATTTCCTTTTGACATCTTCTTCATCATTTCAGACATCATTTTAAATTGTTTTAACAATTTATTGATAGTGGCTGGATCAGTTCCTGAACCATTAGCAATTCTTTTTTTTCTAGAGCCATCAATTATTTTTGGGCTCTCTCTTTCCTTTCTTGTCATTGATAAAATTATAGCTTCGTTTTTTGAAATAACGCTCTCATCAATACCAGCTGCATCCATTTGAGATTTCATTTTTGAAACTCCTGGCATAAAAGACATGATGCCTTCGATCCCTCCCATTTTTTTCATTTGTCTCAGTTGTGTTAAATAATCTTGCATTGAGAATTGTCCTTTTTTTAAGTTTTCCTCTGTTTTTTTTAAATTTTCTTCACCAAGATCTTGAGCTGCTTTTTCAACAAAGGAAACAATATCTCCCATTCCAAGAATTCTATTTGCAATTCTATCTGGATGAAAAACTTCAAGATTCTCAATTTTTTCACCAATACCTAAAAATTTAATTGGGACCTGTGAAACAAATTTCATACTTACAGCAGCCCCACCTCTCGCATCACCATCCGCTCTTGTTAAAATAATTCCAGATAAATTTACTGTATTATTAAATTCTTTTGCTACTGATGCAGCTACCTGTCCAGTAAGCGAGTCTGCAACTAAAAAAGTCTCTGCCGGTTTGATGGTGTTTTCAATTTGTTTAATTTCACTCATCATCTGTAAATCTATTTGTGTTCTACCAGCAGTATCGAATAAAATAATGTCTGCACCATTCAAATTTGCTGCACTAATTGCTCTTTGACAAATATCACTGGGCTGCTGACCTTCAATTATTGGAAGAGTTAATATATTATTTTGTTCACCTAAAGATTTTAACTGCTCTTGAGCAGCCGGTCTGTAAATATCCAAACTAACCATCATTACTTTCTTTTTTTTTGTGTTCTCTAAATATCTCGCAAGTTTAGCTGTTGTTGTTGTTTTACCAGAACCTTGTAACCCAACCAGCATCATTGGCACTGGTGGCACCGCTTTTAAATTTACATCATTATTTTTTTCACCTAAAAGATTTACTAATTCATCATAAACAATCTTTACCACCATATCACCAGGTGATGTTGATCTAATAATTTCTTGACCTAATGCTTTTGGTTTAACCTTTTCAATAAAATCTTTAGCAACTTCAAGAGACACATCGGCTTCTAATAAAGCTTGTCTAATTCCTCTTAATCCTTCATCAACCTGATTTTCATCAAGTGATGGGGCTTTTTTAAAGGAGGAAAAAACTTCCTCAAATTTATTTGTTAAGTTTTCAAACATATTTATTACACACAGCAGTAATCGCACTAGTGGGCGAACCCTCGCTGACTAGTGTCGATCTCTTTGTTTCCAAAGACACCGCAAATTTAATGTTTTTGCGGAAACTGCCACAAACTATAATAGAGGTTCAAAAAGTCAATAAATAAGTTAAATAACTATATATGTACTTTAAAGCTTTTAAAATGGATGGATTGGGTAATGATTTTGTAATAATCGATAATAGAGAAAAGTTTACCAATTTAACGAAAGATCAGATAGTTAAAATTTGTGACAGAAATTTTATTGGTTGCGATCAATTAATATTTATTGATCCAGATAGTTCTGCAGATGCAAGTTTAAGATTTTTTAATTCAGATGGAGGAGAGTCTGGAGCATGTGGAAATGGAACAAGATGTGTTGCAAATTTAATTTCAAATGAAAAAAATAAAAAACTTATAATTTTAAATACGCTATCTGGAAAATTAAAATCTGAAATATTAGAAAAAAAAATTGTTACAACAGAAATTGGTAAAGCAAAGTTAAAATGGGATGAAATACCTTTATCAAAAGAAATGGATACAAAAGATTTAAATATCAAAATTATTGATACAAATAATAATGAGTTTTCAGGCGGTACTGCACTTAATGTGGGTAACCCGCATATTGTTTTTTTTGTTAAAAGGATTGAGGATTTTAATATAGAGAAAATTGGCCCTGAGATTGAAAATCATAAAATCTTCCCACAAAAATGTAACGTTACAATTGCGCAAATTTTTAATAAAAGTTTAATCAAAGTAAAAGTTTGGGAAAGAGGAGCTGGTCTTACTAAAGCGTGCGGAACTGCAGCGTGTGCTACAGCATATGCTGGTAAATTAAATAATCTTACAGAAAATAAAACTGATATAGAGTTTTCAACTGGGAAATTATCAATTTCAATTGATGAAAATAATTCAATTCACATGAAAGGACCAGTTTCAGATATTAAAGAAATAAATATAAAATTGTAATGGGAATCTTTGATAAATTTAAAATCGGATTTAAGAAAAGTGCATCAGCGTTTACATCTGGACTTAAAGAAATAATTATTAAAAAAGAAATTAATGATGAAAATTTAAATAAAATTGAGGAATTTTTAATTCAATCAGATGTGGGAGTTGAGGCTGCCTCTGAAATAAAAGAAATAATTTCTAGAAAAAAAATTGATCCAAATAAAGATATGTCTAAAGAAGTAAATTCTATTTTAAAAGAATATATAATTTCTTTAATGAAACCTTTAGAAAATAGATCTTTTTTTGAAAAAAAAGAAAAGCTTAATGCAACATTAATTTCTGGTGTGAACGGTGTTGGGAAAACAACAACTATCGGTAAAATTGGAAAAATATTAAAGACTAACGGCAGTAAAGTCATGTTTGCAGCTTCAGATACTTTTCGTGCCGCTGCAATTGAACAACTTGAAAATTGGGCAAGTAAAGTAAATGTTCAAATAGTAAAATCATCTCAAGGAGCCGATCCCGCGTCTGTTGCTTATAAAGCTGTGGATGAAGCTATTAGAAATAATTTTAATCAAGTTTTGATTGATACTGCTGGCAGACTTCAAAATAAAAAAAATTTAATGGAAGAATATAAAAAGATAGCTAATGTCACAAAAAAAATAGATTCCAACGCACCTCACAATGTTGTTTTAGTTTTAGATGCAACCTCAGGACAAAATATATTAAATCAAGTCGAAGAGTTTAATAAGATTATCCCAATAACCGGTATCGTTATGACAAAACTAGATGGCACAGCTAAGGGAGGAATTTTGTTAGCTTTAGCAAAAAAATATAAAATTCCAATTATTGCACTAGGTTTAGGTGAAAAAGAAGACGACTTACAGTTATTCGAAGCAGAAAAATTTGCTGAGGCTTTTCTTCAAGTCAATTAATTAAATTACTAGAAATCAAAGGTTTATAAATATTACACTTGTAATTATCATCGAATTTGTAATGACCACAATCTTTAGAAAATGAGGAGATTATAAAGTCAAATTTACCAGTGGTAGGGTAAAGTTCTAATTTTTTGTTATTGATGTCATATTTAAAATTAGCATTTAAACTCTTTACGGCACTAATCATTACTAATGTTTTGTCGTCTTTTAATAAATAATATGCAAAATCATCTGGAAATACTGGAAAATCATATTCTTGTAAAAAATATTTAGCTTCTGTGGGGAACCAATCATAAGAAATAAGAGGTGTAGAGGATTTTGTTGAATGATTATAAATATAAAGATCTTTTGGATAATCATTTATATAATTTTCATTTTCACCTCTTGCTAAAATAGATGTCTCTCTACCTTTAAAATATAAACTAAATTCTTTATTGTGTGACTCCATATGATCTATATGAAATAAATCATTTGGCTGAAAATATTTATCTTGAGAATAAACTTTAGTAATAAAAATAAGGATTGAAATAAATAAAAAAAGTAATTTTTTCATTATCTTTTATTAAAATTAAAATCTGAATTATATTTGTTAAGATTATGGCTTAATTTAAACTCTTTAAAAATGAATTTAGAGCTTCAACAAGGTTCTCATCATATTCCATCATATGATTGTCATTTTTTGTGAAATAAGAATATTTTGGTTCATTAGCTATTTCATATATCTTTTTTCCCATAAAAAATGGAACTATCTGATCGACCTCACCATGCATTATCAAAACCGGAATATTTATATTCTTAATCTTACTTTTATTATCAAATTTGTCTTTTAATAATAAACTTACAGGTACGTATGGATAAAAGATTTTGGCTGCATCAACCATAGAGGTAAATGGAGTTTCTAATATAACACCAGCAAAATTTTTATTTTGTGATAAATGAGTTGCTACACCAGTTCCTAATGACTCACCATAAATAACAATATTTTCCTCTTTTACACCTTTTTTAATAAGCCAATTTAATCCACTTCTTCCATCCTCATAAAGACCTTTCTCGGACGGTTTCCCTTTATTTCCACTAAACCCTCTCCAGGCAATTATCAAAAAATTTACATCCATTTTTTTAAAATGATTTAACTTATGAATTCTATTTTCAAGTGAGCCAGCATTTCCATGAAAAAACAAAATTGTTTTATTTTTTTGAAGATCTTTTTTATGAAACCAACCTAATAATTCAATATTATCATCTGTCTTAATTTTTACTTTTTCAATATTCACTAAAAGCTGATCTCCAAAATAATTATTTTCCTTCGGATGATATAATAAGTTTCTTTGATAAAAATATAAGAATATTAAAATTAAAGCATATAGAAAAATAATTATCTGAAAAAATGAAATCAATTTATTCCTATACTTTTCTAACATTTTTTTTAACCATAAAAATTCCAATAAAAACCATTAGTGTACCAGCTAAATGATATATTTCTAATTTTTCATTAAAAAATAAATAACCGTAAAGAGCTCCATAAACTGTATATAAATATAGCACTGAACCTGTGATTGAAGCACCCAACTTTTTGTTCACATAATTAAATAATAAAAAAGCAATAATGCTTGGTGATAAAGCAGCAAACGAAATCCAAAATAAAAAATTTAGGTCGTAACTTGTTTGTAAAATAAACATTTCCTCAAAAATAAAAAAAGGTAATAAACTAATAGCTCCAAACATAGATATAAATGTAAATCTTTGTAAAATAGGAAGTTTTGATTTCCAATGAAATAAATAAATTGTATAAAGGGCCCAACCGATTGATGCTCCTAACATCCATAAATCTCCCTTTGTAAACGTGAGATTTAGAAGTAAATTTATGTTAGCTTTAATTATAATAAGAATTACTCCTAGTAAACAAATCAAAATGCCAGAATATTGTGATTTACTTAATCTTTCTCTAAAAAATATTGCAGAAATTAAAATTATAAAAATTGGAGATGAAGAGTAAATTATACCCATATTAACAATTGTCGTAGTCTTTCCAGCTAAAAAAGGGAATGCACCACAAATACCACAGCCCAAAAATCCTAATATAAATAGTTTTGTCCATTCGTCTTTAAATTGGTAAAAGTTTTTTTTAAAATAATTGAATGTAAATGGTAGTAGAATAAGGAAACATAAAGTCCATCTCCAAAAGGCTAGAGAGATTGGAGGTATTAGTTCCGTCCCACCTCTTGCAATCACTAAATTACTAGCCATAAAAATTGGTTGAATAAATAAAAGAATGTATGGAACTATAGTTTTGTTATTATTTTTCAAAAATTTAAGATAAATTAATCTTTATCAAAAAATGCTTCATAAATCATCATTATGATGGCAGCACCCATTAAAAAATAAACTGGTATTACATCTAAAAATCCAATCATCATTGATCTAGTAAGAGTAGTTGCTAGACCAATTAAAAAGAAAACAGCAAAAGACAAACCTATTATTGTTGTTATTTTATTCATATAGTTATTCCTGACACTCCTTCTCTAACCAGTTGGCAACTCCTAAAAATCTATGATCATCATATTTGTTACCAATTAATTGAACACCCAATGGTAAATTATTTTCACCTTCAAGTAAAGGCAGTGAAATACAAGGTGTACCTAGATAAGACCAGACTTTGTTAAATTCCGCTGTTCCGGTGCTTTTCAAACCTTTAGGTGCAACACCAGGACTAGATGGAGATAACACTCCATGATAATCTTCAAAAACTTCCTCGTAAGACTCATAACTTCTTTTCATAAAATCAATTGCCTCAGCATATTCTTTTGCAGTGTACTTATTTCCATTTAAGATAGCATCTTGCATGTACTTTGAAAGTTTCTTTTTAAATTTTCTAAAATAAACAGAAAAATTATTTGCTAAATCTGTCTCATGAATAATTTTGTGATATTTGTGTATATCTTTAAAATATGAGGGAGTATCAAATATTTCAATATTTTTTTTAAAAGATTTTATAAAATATTCAAAAGCCTCTCGTGATTTTTTATCAATTATTTTCCAATGATCAGTTTTATAAAAAATAAACTTGGGTTCAAAAATTGGACCTTTCTTTGTTTCGGACAAAATATTTTCTGTAGAATAGTGGATTGTAGCGGGATCATATTTATCTTTCTTTATTAATATTTTAGCTAACATTGCTACATCTTCGACTTTACGGCCAAACATACCAATTTGATCCAAGCTATATGATGTCCTTAAAACTCCATTTCTTGAAATAAGTCCGTAGCTTGGTTTATAACCAACAACACCACAATAAGATGCTGGTCTAATTACAGATCCGCCAGTTTGAGAACCAATAGAAGCTGGAGCCATGAATGATGCAACTGAAGCAGCTGATCCACTAGATGAGCCTCCTGGTGTCCTACTTTTGTCGTGAGGATTTGTTGTAGCCGGAGGTCCTAAATAGGCAAGTTCTGAAGTTGTTGTTTTGCCCATAACAATTGCACCTGATGCATGAAGTAAATCAATTATTTCAGCATTTTGAGAATATGATTTCCCTTTTCTGATTGGAGTACCACATTCAGTAGGCATATCAATAGTGCCAATAATATCTTTCACTGCTATCGGAACTCCATGTAACAGTCCTACTGGTTTTCCAGATCTTCTATGATCATCAGCC
This sequence comes from uncultured Pelagibacteraceae bacterium, assembly GCA_902597215.1. GTDB lineage: Bacteria > Pseudomonadota > Alphaproteobacteria > Pelagibacterales > Pelagibacteraceae > Pelagibacter. The sequence continues at coordinate 10,669 of CACJWU010000015.1, forward strand.
TCACTTGCTTTTTCTAGTAAAACTTTTTTATCAAAATGTGCCCAAGCTTTAACATCTTTTTCAAACTTATTTATTCTCTCAATATATTTTTCACAGACTTCAACTGATGTAAGTTGGGCGTCTTTTATTTTTTTTGCTAGTTCCTCAAGACTTAAAGAAAATATATCCGTCATTCAAATTAATTCGCAAATAATGTCTCTGGTAACCAAAGTGCTATTCCTGGGAATAAATACATTAAAACCATCGCTAATATTACAATACCTAAAAATGGCATTATTCCTCCAAAGATTTGCATAAGTTCAACATTCTTTGATTGAACTCCTTTTAAATAATAAGCTGACATTGCCATGGGGGGTGTCAAAAATGAGGTTTGTAAATTTAAAGCAATTAACATTGCAAAAAAATATGGGTTTACTCCAAAGAATTCAACAAGTGGTAAAAAAATCGGTACAAATATAATTAGTATCTCTGTCCATTCTAGCGGCCAACCTAATAAAAATATAATTAATTGAGTAATTACTAAAAACTGCCAAGGTTGTAAATTTAGAGATTTAAAAAAATGCTCAAAAACTTCGTGACCGCCTAAGTATGAAAATACTGAGGCAAATGTCCAAGATCCGATAAATAACCACATAATCATGGCTGTTGTTTTTGCTGTAAGAAAAACTGATTCTTTAAAATTTTTCCATTTAAGAGTTTTATAAAAATATGAAAGCACTAATGAACCAAATGCCCCAACTGCAGCTGCTTCTGCTGGAGTTGCTATACCTGCTAGAATTGTTCCTAAAACTAAGATTATTAAAGAAAATAATGGTAAGAAAGAAACTAAAACTTCTTTCATAATTACTGCAGTAGGAGGTATCTCCTCTGCTGCAGGTTTTGGCGCTATTGAGGGATTCAACCAAGCCCTAAATACTGCATAACCAATATATAGTCCTGCTAACATTAATCCCGGAAAAATTGCAGCAGCAAATAATCTTAAAGGTGATAATTGAGCAATTACAGAATAAACAATTAACATAATACTAGGAGGAATTAAAATTCCTAAACAACCACCTGAACAAATAATTCCAGATGCAAATTTTTTATCATAGCCAGCTTTAATCATGGCTGGCCAAGCAAGAAGACCCATTAACGTTACTACTGCTCCTATGATACCTGTTGCGGTTGAAAATAGTGCACAAGTAATTAATGCAGCAACTGCCATTGAAGCTGGAAGTTTATGAGATGCTAATCTTATTGCAAAAAATAATTTTGCAACAATTCCAGCTCTTTCAACTAAATATCCCATAAATAAAAAGAGGGGGACTGCAGTCAACACATTGTTATCCATTACAGTATAAGTATTTTGAACAAATAGTTGGAATATCCGATTATCGAATAAATGCTCCATCTTAGTTGGATCAAAATAAGCGTAGTATCCAAAACCTAAACCCATTGCCATTAGAGTGAACGCAATAGGAAAACCTAATAAGACAGCAAATAGAAATATTCCCATCATCATAATTGCTACTTCTGGATTTGTTAAACTAAATAACATCTTCTTTGTTTCCTTGTTGTGAAGTTCTCATTAATACTTTTTCAGTTTCCTCAGCATCACGCTCTGTTCCTCTTTCAGGCCAACCACCTGTTTGAATACAGATAATACATCTAAATACCTCACCAATTCCTTGGAGTGTTAAAAGTGTTCCAGATAATGGTATTAAAGATTTTGCCATATAAATTTGAATTTGTGCAGGACTATTCCAACTTGTTTCTTTAATTTTCCATGCCAATGCTGCATATTCGTAACCATAAAAAGCTAAAGCAATAACGCCAGGAAAGAAGAAAATAAAATATAAAACAACATCTATCCAAGCTTGCGTTCTCTGGGAAAATAATCTGTATATAACATCTCCTCTAACATGTGCTTCTGTGCATAAAGTATAAGCTCCTGCCATCATAAAAATTGCACCATACATCTGAAGACTAAAATCGAAATTCCATAAGGTTGGGGCATTCAAAGCATACGCCATAAAAACTTCATAACATGTTCCGCCCATCAAAATTACTATACACCACGAGAATGCTTTACCCATTGAGACACTCAAACGATCAGCGAATTTTATGTAAGATCTCATCATAGATATAGACTCTTATTGAATTGTTCTAAATTAATCAAATAAAAAAGGGGGCCGAAGCCCCCTCATTAAAATTTGTAAAAGTTAATTATATCTTAACTTTTGCAATTGGACCAAACTCATTTTCATATGCAAGTTTGTAATTAGGCTGATTCATCAGCAAGTACTTCATTACTCTCTTCGCATAAGATTTTTGAGAATCAACAACTTTCTTGAAGAAAGGATCTTTCTTGTTAAAGTCACCAATTACTTTGTCCCAACCTTTTAATTGTTGAGCTAAAATCTCATCTGAAGTTTGATATACGTTTACTTTATGCTCATTCATTAACTTAGCTAAGTCAGCTGAGTATCTTACTAAAGCTTTAAAGTAGTTATCACTGTTTGCAGCGTAAGCAGCATTTTTCAATATTGCTTGATGTGCAGGTGATAAACTATTGTATGTTTTTTTGTTAACTGGAATTTCAAACATCTCTTGAGACTGGTGGAAGCTTCCTAAGTGATAATGCTTAGAAACATCTTGCATACCAAATTGAGAGTCTGAAGTCGGGTTGTTAAACTCAGCAGCTTCAATCAATCCGGTTTTCATTGCTGGTTGAATTTCACCGCCTGGTAATTGTCTAACTACCATTCCCATTGCAGTTAAAACGTTAGTAGCTAAACCAACTGTTCTATACTTCATACCTTTAACATCAGATACTTTCGTTACGTTCTTTTTGAACCAACCGAAAGGCTGTGCTGGCATAGGCATATGGAAAAAACCAATGTAATCAAAACCTACTTTTGCAAGAGTTTCGTCATATAGTTTTCTTCCTCCACCATACTCCATCCATCCCATAACTTCTTGAGATGACATTCCGTATGAAGGACCAGTTCCAAATAATGATGCAGCAGGGTTTTTACCATACCAATATGCCGTCACCCAGTGACCCATATCTACTACACCGGAACTAACCGCTTGTCCGATTTCTGAAGTCTTTACAACTGCTCCAACTGGTTGAAGATCAATCTGAAGTGAACCTCCAGACATTTCTTTAACCATGTTACAGTAGTCTCCAGCCATTTCAAAAAAGATGTTTGCTCCACTTGGCCATGCAGCTTGCATCTTTAAAGTTTTATGACTGCCAGCAGTTGCTATATTCGGCATTGCAACTGCAGCTGCAGCTACAGCACCAGCTTTAGCAGCAGTTTTAAAGAACTTACGTCTTGAAGATGTTTTCACCTTCAATGATTTATTTTCTTTTGTCATTATTACTCCTATTAAAGTTAATTAACTCAAATAATTAAAGCACAGATTTTCAGTAGAGTCTTTGTAAAAAAAAACTCATATGTCGCAGAAATATAATTTTTTACAATCTGAGGTAGAATTAATTTACTTTATTTTTACAATTTCCAGTTTTAAAAAAATCATCAATATTATCTATTGCTAAATTAGCCATAGCTATTCTTGTATCTTTAGTTGCACTTCCCAAATGAGGTAAAATAAAAGCAGATTTAATTTGAAGATATCCAGGATTTAAATTTGGTTCATTTTTATAAACATCTAAGCCAACTGCATAAATCTTTCTTCTATTCAACGCATCTATTAAGGCTTCATCATCAATAATATCGCCTCTAGCAACATTCGTTATAATTGCTCCTTTAGGAAAAAATTCAACTGTTTCTTTATTAATCATATTTTCTGTTTCTTTGGTAGCCGGGCAGCAAATAGATAAAACATCAGAAACTGAAAAAAGACTTTTTATATCTTTATGGTAAACTGCTCCAAGCTCTTTATCTTCACTAAGTTTTGATCGATTATGATAGTGAATGATCATTCCAAGAGAACGTGCTATTTTCGCAATTTTTTGACCTATTCTTCCCATTCCTAAAATTCCTAGTCTTGTTCCAGTTAATTGTTTTCCAATTAAATAATCTGCTGACCATTTCCAGCCACCTACTTTCGCAGACTCAATTCCTTCAGCTGCTCTTCTGCATGCGCCTAGAATTAAAAGAATTCCTATCTCAGCAGTTGCGTCAGACAAAACTTCTGGAGTATTAGTAACTGTTATACCCCTTTTTTTTGCAGCATCTAAATCGATATTTCCAAAACCTACTGCAAAGTTAGAAATTATTTTAATGGTATCTGGAAGTTGATTGATAGTTTCTTGATCCATTTTATCTGTAAGTGAAGATAAAATTCCATCACAACCTTTGGACATTTCAATTACTTTTGGCTGTGAATATAATTCATCATTTGAGTTAAAAATAGGATCAAAAGTTTTTGCAGCTTTATCTTCACTTTCTTTTATCAACTTTCTTGTTATTAATATTTTTTTCATTAAAAAGTTTTTGTTAAATTAATTAAGATCAAATATTTTTCCAGGATTCATTATATTATTTGGATCCAAAGTTCTTTTGATTGATTTCATTACTGGAATATTGTCTGGATGTTGTTCAAGCAAATATTCTTTTTTATGGAGTCCTACCCCATGCTCCCCTGTTATAGTTCCATTAAGTTCTAGTGCTTTTTTTATTAGTGTGTCATTAAAAGCTCTGATTTGTTTATACATTTCTTTTTTTTCAGGATCATAGGGCAGAACTACATGAAAATTTCCATCGCCCATATGACCTACCATAGGAGCTCTTACTCCAAACTTTTTTGCTTGTTCTTCTGCAAATTTTACACATTCTGTGATTTTTGAAATTGGAACACATACATCTGTGGAATAAACTCTTCCATTATTATGCAAGGCTTTAACAGAGTAATATACATCCCATCTCGCTTTCCAAATTTTGTTTCTTTCTTCCAAATCTTTAGCCCATTTAAAAGAACTCCCATTGTTATCTTTTGAAATTTCCTCCACAATTTTAATATTTTCTTTATTTGAAATCTCTGATCCATGAAATTCAAAAAACAGAGTTGGCACAGCTTCAATATTTTTTAATTTTGAGTAATTTATACTTATGCCCATTTGATCAGCATTAAGCATTTCAATTCTTGCGATTGGTACACCATACTGAATAACTTGTTGAGCTGTCATGACTGCATCCTCTAATGAAGAAAAATGACAAATAGCACTCATTATGCTTTCGGGTATTGGAGATAACCTTAAATGAACTTCAGTGATGATCCCTAAAGTCCCTTCTGCACCGATAAATAAATTGGTTAAATTATATCCTGCAGATGTTTTTTTAGTTCTTCCGCCTGTTTTAATAATATCACCATTGGGTAAGACTACTGTAAGACCAGAAATTACTGTTTTCATAGTCCCATATTTTACAGCCATTGTTCCTGAAGCTGAGGTTGAAGCCATCCCACCTAATGCAGCGTTAGCTCCTGGATCTATTGGAAAAAAGACACCATCCTCTCTTAAATACTCATTCAACTGTTCTTTTGTTACACAAGCTTGAACTCTGCAATCAAAATCTTCAACATTAACGCTTAAAATTTTATTCATTTTTTCAAGACAAATGGTTATGCCATTGTCATTACCTAATACATTTCCCTCTAAAGAAGTACCAGTTCCAAACGGAACAACTGGAATTTTATGCTCATTACATAATTTAAGTATTTTTGAAACTTCCTCATTAGTTTCTGGAAAAACTACTGCTTTTGATAAAATTGGATCATAAGTGTCTTCTCCTCTTGCATAATTTCCACGGGTGGAAACAGAAGTTGAATACCTACTATTTAAAAGGTTTTTTAATTCTGTTTCAACTTGTTGGTTCATAAAACAATAATAATAAAATTCTAAAAAATACAGCCTATTTAGTTAGCATTTTCTTTATATTTTCTAATGCTTGAGTGATGTTATCTCTTGATGCTGCAAAACTAAATCTAACGTAATCATTACAAGTTTTACCAAAAGCAGTTCCAGGGACTATTGCTACTCCAGCCTCATGCATCGCTTTTTTACAAAATTCAGATCCATTCATTCCTGTGCCAATTACTTTTGGAAAAGCATAGAATGCACCACCAGGTAAGCTACATTCTACACCTGGTAATTCATTTAAACCTTGATGAATTAAATTTCTTCTTAAAGTAAATTTATCCAACATATCTTTTATGGAGTCGTCTGGACCATCTAATGCAGCTATACCAGCATACTGGGCTGCCGCATTTACACATGATACACTATTTATTAATAATTTATTTACATGTTCAATAAGTTCTTTGGGCCAAAAGCTCCATCCTAATCTCCAACCTGTCATCGAATAAGCTTTACTCCAGCCCTCTAAAACAATTAACCTTTCTCTTAAATTTGGATAGTGAAAAAATGAGGGCATTTCTTTATAATCAAAAATTTGTCTACTATAAATTTCATCACTTAGAACAGTGACATGTGGATGTTTTTCTAACTCTTTAGCAAAATAATCTATAACTGTTTTCTCAACAAAACTACCTGTTGGATTGTTTGGATTAATTAAGATAAGTAATCTAGTTTTATCAGTTATAAGAGATAGAATTTTATCTGGATCAAATTTAAGATCTTTGTCTTCAGTCAAATCATAAGGTACAGGTGTTGATCCTGTATAATTTATCATCGACTCGTATATTGGAAAAGCAGGTGTAGGATGAATTATTTCAACCCCGGGTTCACCATAACACTGTATTGCATAACTCATGGTTGGTTTACCACCTGGCATTATTAAAATTCTTTCAGAATCAATGTCCGCATTATAACGTTTTTTAATCCATCTCGTTACAGCTTGTCTACATTCAGGGATACCATTTGACATAACGTAACCATGATGACCGTCATCTAAAGCCTTTTTAGCAGCCTCAACAACATGCTTTGGAGTTTTGAAGTCTGGCTGACCTAATCCTAAATGGATCATAGGTTTTCCTTGGGCCTCTAACTTTTTTGCCTCTGCTAGGACTGAAAATGCTGATTCTGTTCCTAATCTTTCTAAACTTTTTGCTAATTCCATAAATTTATATTTTTTCAGAAATTCTATAAATTAATTTTGAACTATTCAACTCTTTTAAACTTTTACAACCCATCAAAACCATATTTCTGTATATTTCATCGTGCATATTTTTAAGCAAATGCTCAACTCCTTGTTGACCCCCTGCGGCTAAAGAGAACAAAAACATTTTTCCAAAACTACATGCTTTTGCTCCAGCAGCAATTGCTTTTAATACATGTGTTCCTCTTCGAACTCCTCCATCTAAAATAATTTCTAATTTATCACCTACAGCATCTGAAATAGCCTTAACTTGATCAAATGGTGATCTAGAGCCATCAAGTTGTCGACCACCATGATTTGATATCATTATAGCCGTGCAGCCAATATCAATTGCTCTCTTTGCGTCTTCGACAGACATAACACCTTTGAGTGCAAAAGGCCCATTCCATTTTTTTGCACAGTATTCTGCATCTTTCCATCCCATTAATGGATCATACTGCTCATTTATATATTCAATTACAGACTTAGCTATATTTGTGCCTTTGTCAGTC
>CACJWU010000016.1 GCA_902597215.1 uncultured Pelagibacteraceae bacterium
AAGTTTTTGGAACGCAGGATGTAAAGCAAAAGGAGAATATGTAATTTGGTTTGCAAGTGATGGTGAAAATTTTTCTTATGAGATTTTAAGATATATTCATTTACTTGACCATGTTGATATTTTGGTTCCATTTGCAGTTAATAAAAACACAAGAACACTTTCAAGAAGATTGATTTCTTCAATTTATAAATTAATTATCAATTTTAGTTTTAGAATGTTTTTAAATTATACCAATGGATCTTGTGTATATAAAAAATCAGTTTTTTTAACATTAAATTTACAGTCCAAAGGTTTTTTTTTTCAAACTGAGTTATTGGTGAAATCAATTAAGGCGGGATATTTATATGCTGAAATACCTTTTTTTATAAAACAAAGACCTTCAGGTGAAGCGAGTGCTATCACATTAAAAAATTTGATAAATGTTACAATTTCATACTTTAATCTTTTCTTTAACTATTATTTCAATTATTCTAATAGAGAAACAAAAATAAAAATTGTTGAAGACTCGGTCACATATAAAAGATGGAAAAATAAAAATGAACTTTAATTTTAGAAGTATTATCATCCTATTATTATTTGGTATGGTTGCATATATTGTTTTAGCAGTAGGTGCTTATACTAAATTTTTTCCTTTTAATATTATTCAGCAATCAAATCTTAACAAAAAAGTCAGCTCACTTAATATGTATACTGGTAAAACAATTTTGATTGAGAAATTTGATAATGAAACAAAAAAAGATTTTGATAATTTTTGGAGAAATCAAAATGTTCAGGGAGAAATTAATTATGAAAATAAGCTAAATATTTATTGGGCCGACAGAGTTAAAAAAGGTGGTTTAATACTTTTGTTTAGACATGCCGAAAGACAAAAATGGCACGAAGCAGTTACAGGTTTTGATGCTTACGAATTACATAATAAGATTGATGCCAGAGAATATTCTTGGTTTAGAGCTACCTGTTTAACTGAAAAAGGAATTGAGACCGCAAAAATGATTAAATTAACATTTGAACATGGAAATATTCCTGTACAAAAAGTCTTTTCAAGTCCTTCATGCAGAGCAAGAGAAACTGCAATTTATGGTTTTGGAAGAATTGATGAAATACATAATGCACTTCTGCATTATACTGCTATAAATCCTTTGGATCATGACCAGTTTGGCAAAGACTTAAAACAAACAGTATTAGATTTTCCACTAGAAAAGAATAAAAATTTAATTTTATCAGCACACAACTCTGTTGTTTCTTACCCAAATTTTATTGATGAGTTTAATATTATTGAAGGGCTTGATGAAACTGGTTTTTACGTCATTGAGAAAAAAGATAATCGCCTTATAGTAAGACACAGATTTTTTAAAAGTAAAATATTTAATACTCTAATGTATAGATGGAAATATGAATCGAAAAAATGTCCCGATCCTGAAAATCCCAAAAATAATTGCTTTTCGATGTAATTAATTTAAATAATTTTATACAATATTATTCTTAATAATACCTACCATTTGATTTAACTGTATCATTAAGTGTTCAATTGACTGCAGTCTGCGTATTCTTCTAAAGAACATCCAGGGTCTAAAATAAAACTCTCTATTAGCTTTCCTTCTTAATTCGATTAATCTATCCCCACTAACATGCTTAGAAGATGTTACGTTAGATAGTGTTTCTTCACAGGCATTTTCAGGTATCTTTCCTTCCTGAATTGCTTTTGTTCTGTCTGGACTTCCGGGTGAAAGAGCAAAAACATTAAATGATGCGAAATCAATTTTTAATTTTTTTGAGTATTCAATAGTTCTTAAAATATCTTCCTCTGTTTCGTGGGGTAAGCCTAAAATAAAATCTCCACAAACATTTATTTTCAATTCATTAGCCTTATCAATTAATTTATGAAGTGTATTTTCATTTACTTTTCTATTATGTAGTGCAAGGTCTTTTAGATTGGCAGAATCAATTCCAATTACAATCGTATGACATTTAGCTTTTTTCATCAATTCTAATAATTCCTCATCAAACATACTTGGATGAAAATAACATGAGAAGGATATTGCTAGTTCTTTTTCAATTATCTTTTTTAATAATTCTTTTCTTTCTACTTTTGGAACACCAAAAACTTTATCTGAAAATTGAATTTCTTTAAAACCCTTTTCATTAAGATATTCAAATTCTTTAATTATATTCTCATTAGTTTTTGCAATTGGATGCATTCTGCCACTATTACAGTAGTCACAAGAGTAGGTGCAACCCCACATGGTAGTGACAGTCGTATAACGTTTTTTTGTGTTGAATGGCCATGAATAGCCCTTGTTTTGAAATACATCATGTCTGGGGACATTTGCATCAACAACTGTGACTTTTTTCTTTTTAAGGTCTTTTAAAAATGGGTGGTCTATTGGTTCTGTAATAATAGACTCAATATCAAATTTATTTGTATTATCTTTTAGTTTTTTTTCTCTTATTTTTGAAATTTGATTTAAATCAATATGATAAGGATTATACACAATACCATCAAAATCTTTACTCAAAATATCCTCTATAAACCATTTATCTATAAAAACATCTCCGAGAACACAAATAGTAGAGTTAAAAAAAATTTTTCTTATTTCAAGTAAAATTGGCACATCTTCGTGATAAGCTCCAGATCCTGTACATGAAAAAACAATATCCCAATTGGTCTTCTTTAATTCAATTAATTTTTTATAAAATTCATCCTTACTTAAACTATCAACTGTACCATCTAAGAAACTCACATTATCATCTTTTTTTGCATAAGATGAAATTATTAAATAATCATAAGGCTGCCAAAGATATGCAGCCTTAGTATTCATTGAACAGTCAATACTTCTAAAAAGTCTAATATTCTTTGGAGATGGAGGTGTTAAAAAAAGTATATTCATAATAAATTAATTAGTAATTATAATACAATCAATATTTTTTAATACTTAATTTTTTTAGGCAATACAGCTTTTTTTAAGACCTTTGTAAAATAATGAAAACTTATTGCAGCAAAATCAAAACTTGTAATCTTCATCTTTTTTATTTTCTCAAATGAAAAAAAGCCAAAGCTTTTGCCTTCTTTGAGAGAGATCTTTTTTGGTAAATATTTTAGGTCACCTTGAAAATAAGTGATATCCCTAGTCCTAACGAGGTCTTTGCCTTTGATATTAAATCTATATTTGTATCTAAAATTTTTTATATCGAAATTTGTTTCTTCAATAATTTCTCTTTTAATTGCATTAAGACTGGTTTCATTTGATTTTATTTTCCCACCAAATAAACCCCAAAAACCAGGAAAATGAATACCCTTTTTGTTGTCTCTTAATTGCAATAAATATTTTTTTTTATAAAAAACAATAAGATGTGTTGAATAAAGTGTTTTCATCTAAAAATTTGATATTAAAAAATCTTAAAATTTTTTTCAGTGCATAAATCAAGCCAATTGAGCTATTAGTACTGGTAAGCTGCACGCATTACTGCGCTTCCACACCCAGCCTATCAACGTGGTGGTCTACCACGGCTCTATAGGAAGAACTAGTTTTGAGGTGAGTTTCCCGCTTAGATGCTTTCAGCAGTTATCTCGTCCATACTTAGCTACCCGGCACTGCAGCTGGCGCTACAACCGGTCCACCAGTGGTATGTTCAACCCGGTCCTCTCGTACTAGGGTCAACTCCTCTCAATTCTTCTACACGCATAGCAGATAGGGACCGAACTGTCTCACGACGTTCTGAACCCAGCTCACGTACCACTTTAATTGGCGAACAGCCAAACCCTTGGGACCTGCTCCAGCCCCAGGATGTGATGAGCCGACATCGAGGTGCCAAACACTGCCGTCGATATGAGCTCTTGGGCAGTATCAGCCTGTTATCCCCGGCGTACCTTTTATCCGTTGAGCGATGGCCCTTCCACTCAGAACCACCGGATCACTATGACCGACTTTCGTCTCTGCTCGACTTGTCAGTCTCACAGTCAGGCAAGCTTATGCCATTGCACTCTACGAACGATTTCTGACCGTTCTGAGCTTACCTTCGCACGCCTCCGTTACTATTTGGGAGGCGACCGCCCCAGTCAAACTACCCACCATACAATGTCTTGATGCCGGATAACGGCTATCAGTTAGATATCAAGAAAAACAAAAGAGGTATTTCACTGGTGACTCCACAAAAGCTGACGCTTTTGCTTCAATGTCTCCCTCCTATGCTAAATATGTTTTTCCTAACACCAATGTAAAGTTGCAGTAAAGGTGCACGGGGTCTTTCCGTCTAACTACGCGAACTCCGCATCTTCACGGAGAATTCAATTTCACTGAGTTGATGTTGGAGACAGCGGAGAAATCGTTACGCCATTCATGCAGGTCGGAACTTACCCGACAAGGAATTTCGCTACCTTAGGACCGTTATAGTTACGGCCGCCGTTTACTGGGGCTTCAGAAATGAGCTTGCACCCATCGCATTAACCTTCCAGCACCGGGCAGGCGTCAGACCCTATACATCCACTTACGTGTTAGCAGAGCCCTGTGTTTTTGATAAACAGTCGCTTCTCCCTGGCTTGTGCCACCAATTTATAGTTGCCTACAAAGAGGTCTTCCTTATTCCGAAGTTACGGAAGCATTTTGCCGAGTTCCTTCAACATCATTCTCTCAAGCGCCTAAATATACTCTATTAATCCACCTGTGTCGGTTTAGGGTACGGTCTAATGATGGAGCTATTTCTTGGAACCTTTTCGCGGCAAGCTCAATCCATTAAGAACTCACAACTTACAAGATCCGTCACTTCCATCTGGTTAAGGAATATTAACCTTATTTCCATCGACTACGGCTTTCGCCCTCGCCTTAGGTGCCGACTAACTCTGCGCGGATTAACCTTGCGCAGAAACCCTTGGATTTTCGGCGAAGAAGTTTTTCACTTCTTTTATCGTTACTTATGTCAGCATTCGCACTTCTGATACCTCCAAGACTCCTCACGGATATCTCTTCACAGGCTTACAGAACGTTCCGCTACCAGTTGTAATTTTCGAAAAAATTACAAATCCACAGATTCGGTATATGATTTTAGCCCCGTTACATCTTTGGCGCAGAAACTCTATTAGACCGGTGAGCTGTTACGCTATCTTTAAAGGATGGCTGCTTCTAAGCCAACCTCCCGGCTGTTAAGGAATTTCCACATCCTTTCACACTTAATCATAATTTTGGGACCTTATCTGGTGGTCTGGGCTCTTTCCCTCTCGACCATGGACCTTAGCACCCACAGTCTGTCTGCTGAGGAACAATGTTTAGCATTCGGAGTTTTATTAGGTTTGGTAAGAATCTCTTCCCCCTAGCCCATTTAGTGCTCTACCTCTAAACATCTATTTACTCAACGCACTACCTAAATAGTTTTCGCGGAAAACCAGCTATCTACGAATTTGGTTGGCCTTTCACCCCTTACCACAAGTCATCCAAAGACTTTTCAACGTCAACTGGTTCGGTCCTCCGGCAAGTGTTACCTTGCTTTCAACCTGCTCATGGTAAGCTCATTCGTTTTCGGGTCTAATTCATTAAACTAAACGCCCTATTAAGACTCGCTTTCGCTACGCCTACACCTAGATGGCTTAAGCTTGCTTAATAAATTAAGTCACTGACCCATTATACAAAAGGTACGCCGTCACTCTAAAAAGAGCTTCGACTGATTGTAGGCATGCGGTTTCAGGTTCTATTTCACTCCCCTAATAGGGGTTCTTTTCACCTTTCCCTCACGGTACTAGTTCACTATCGGTCACTGAAGAGTATTTAGGCTTAGAGGGTGGTCCCCCTATATTCGAGCAGGATTTCACGTGTCCCGCTTTACTCAAGAATTTTATTAAACATTACTTATACGGGACTATCACCCTCTCTGGTTAGCTTTTCCAAACTATTCAAATTTTTCTAATAAAATTACTGGCCTATTCCGCCTTCGCTCGCCACTACTAACGGAATCTCAATTGATTTCTTTTCCTCTGGTTACTTAGATGTTTCAGTTCTCCAGGTTGTCTCTTTAAACCTATGTATTCAGTTTAAAGTACCACATAAAGTGGTGGGTTTCCCCATTCGGAAATTTTCGGATCAAAACTTACATACAGCTCCCCGAAACTTATCGCAGTATATCACGTCCTTCATCGTCTTTCAGTGCCTAGGCATCCGCCACACGCCCTTAAACGCTTGATTTATGCACAGAAAAAAATTCTGTGTTGAATCAAATTTTTATTTTGAACATTAGTTTATAAAAAATCTAATGTTCGGATATAGATATTGATAATAATTATTATTTATTCACAATTTTTATAACTAAGTGTTTTTGGTGGAGGATAGCGGGATCGAACCGCTGACCTCCTGAATGCAAATCAGGCGCTCTCCCAGCTGAGCTAATCCCCCTTAATCGTAATTGGTGGGCCGAGAAAGACTCGAACTTTCGACCCCACCCTTATCAAGGGTGTACTCTAACCAACTGAGCTACCGGCCCCCATGCAAGAGAAACACTAAAATTAAGAAGAGAAATGAGGACGGTCACATTACCGATGTATATTTTTTAGAATGAAAAATAATTTTCATTCATCCTTAGAAAGGAGGTAATCCAGCCGCAGGTTCCCCTACGGCTACCTTGTTACGACTTCACCCCAGTCGCTGACTATACCGTGGTCAAGGGTATTAAACCTTGCCTTAAGGTAGAACCAACTCCCATGGTGTGACGGGCGGTGTGTACAAGACCCGGGAACGCATTCACCGTGGCACGCTGATCCACGATTACTAGTAATTCCAGCTTCATGCACTCGAGTTGCAGAGTGCAATCCGAACTGAGGTATTTTTTAAGGATTTGCTAAACGTCGCCGTCTTGCTTCCTGTTGTAAATACCATTGTAGCACGTGTGTAGCCCAACACGTAAGGGCCATGAGGACTTGACGTCATCCCCACCTTCCTCCAGCTTATCACTGGCAGTTCTTTCAGAGTGCCCAACTAAATGATGGCAACTAAAAGTGAGGGTTGCGCTCGTTGCGGGACTTAACCCAACATCTCACGACACGAGCTGACGACAGCCATGCAGCACCTGTGTTTCGTCCGGCCGAACCGAAAACTTTAATCTCTTAAAGTCGCGACGAACATGTCAAGTGTTGGTAAGGTTCTGCGCGTATCTTCGAATTAAACCACATGCTCCACTACTTGTGCGGGTCCCCGTCAATTCATTTGAGTTTTAACCTTGCGGTCGTACTCCCCAGGCGGTGTGTTTATCGCTTTCGCTGCGACACTGAAAATAAATTTCCAACGTCTAACACACATCGTTTACGGCATGGACTACGAGGGTATCTAATCCTCTTCGCTACCCATGCTTTCGTTCCTCAGTGTCAGTAATGATCCAGAAAGCTGCCTTCGCAATTGGTATTCTTTCTAATATCTACGAATTTCACCTCTACACTAGAAATTCTACTTTCCTCTATCAAACTCTAGCTGAAAAGTTTTGATGGCAGTTCCAGAGTTAAGCTCTGGGATTTCACCACCAACTTTTTCAACCACCTACGAACTCTTTAAGCCCAGTAATTCCGAACTACGCTAGGTCCCTTCGTATTACCGCGGCTGCTGGCACGAAGTTAGCCGGACCTTCTTATTCGGGTACAGTCATTTTCTTCCCCGACGAAAGAGCTTTACAACCCAAAGGCCTTCTTCACTCACGCGGCATCGCTGCATCAGAGTTTCCTCCATTGTGCAAGATTCCCCACTGCTGCCTCCCGTAGGAGTTTGGGCCGTGTCTCAGTCCCAATGTGGCTGATCATCCTCTCAAATCAGCTATTGATCAAAGTCTTGGTAGGCCTTTACCCTACCAACTAACTAATCAAGTGCAGGCTCATCCAATGGTGCATAAAGCTTTCTCCGTAAAGACTTATCAGGTATTAGCACAAGTTTCCTCGTGTTATTCCTGGCCAAAGGGTAGATACCTACATGTTACTCACCCGTCTGCCACTAAGTATTGCTACTTCGTTCGACTTGCATGTGTTAGGCGTGCCGCCAGCGTACGTTCTGAGCCATGATCAAACTCTCAAGTTTAAAAACGGCGCACACTAGCTTCTATATAAATTCTAAGAATAAAATTTATATAAATGTTGAAGTGTGTACGACAAATTTTGGTAACCTTAACCGTCCACACTTCTCTTCTTAAAATTTTTACTTTTTTAATAGCTAATTGAACAAAAAATTCAATAATCCTCACAAAAATATTGTCTTTTAACAATAATTTTACTGAGAAAGAACGTTGCTTATAGGCTAAAATTTAAGGAAATCAAGCAATTAAGGATAAAAAAAGTGTCAAAAAAGGCCCATTTTACTCGTTTTTTTTGCTTTTTTTTAATACCTAAACTAATAATTAATGACCTAAAAAAAAATAATGTTTAGTAAATTTAAAAAAAAAATTAAGAATAATTCTGAAATTATCGCATTATTTTTTTTAATTTTGATTACAGTAATTTCGACCAGCTATTATAATTTCAACAAAAAAAAAATTTATAACAACTATAAAAGCACAATTCACAACGTTTATTTCAAAAAAACTATTAACCATATATTTAATAATTTAGAGCCAAAATTTAAATCAATTACTCACAATATTTCACCTGGTGAGACTTTTGATGATATATTGGAGCAATACTCAATTACAAAAGATGAGATCAAAAAGATAAAAAATGAAATTTCCAAAAAAGTCAATATTAACAAATTAAAAACTAATCAACGAATTAGAGTACAAGTCGATCAATCAAGCAATTTAATAAAAGAATTCGTGTTTCAATTATCGAATACAGAAAAAATATATCTTAGCAGAGTGAGCAATTCTGATAAGTTCAATCAAAGAATTTTAGTAACTAAACTTAAGAAAAAAATTATTTATGGTGAAAATATAATATTATCGAGCTTATATAAATCAGCCTTACAAAAAAAAATTCCTGCGAATATAATTATTGAATTTGCAAGAATTTACGGCTTTCAAGTAGATTTTCAAAGAGATATTAAAAAAAAAGATAGTTTTCAAATTATGTATGAAGTGTTTATTGATGACAATAAAAGAGTGATAGAAAGCGGAAATATATTGTTTGCTAATCTGAAATTAACTGGAAAAAATAATTCTTTATATTATTTCGATAAAAAAGGTAGCGAGGGCCATTATGATAAAAATGGAAAAAGTGTTAAAAAAGCATTAATGAAAACTCCAATAAATGGTGCAAGATTATCTTCACCATTTGGAATGAGAAAGCACCCTATAGATGGTTTTAATAAAATGCATCGTGGAACTGATTTTGCTGCACCAATGGGAACACCAATTATGGCATCAGGAGATGGAGTTGTCAAAAAAGCTGGATGGTGCGGTGGTGGAGGTAACTGTGTTGTAATTAAACATAATTCGACATACCAGACTGTATATGCTCATATGTCAAAGTTTGCATCAGGAATTAGATCAGGCGTACGAGTTAAACAAGGGCAAACAATTGGATTTGTAGGATCAACTGGTAAATCTACTGGCCCACATTTACATTATGAAGTGATAGTAAACGGTAAAAGAATTAATTCTCAAAAATTAAAATTACCATCAGGTAAAATATTAAAGGGTGAAGAGAGAAAAATATTTGAAACAAAAAAAATTAAATTAGATGTTCTTAAATCAGAGAAGATAGTTGGTTTAAATTAACTTATTATGAATTAAATATTTTCTGTCGCTTCAGTATCGTCAGTCTTAGTTGGTTTTACCGTTTTCTCATCGCTTTTTTCTATTTCCAAGTTTGTGTCCTTGACACTGGAAAATCTTGACTTTTTTTGAATTTCTTGCTCAGTAAGAATTCTTGTAAAATGATCAGCGTGCTGAAAATAATTTTCAGATAGTATTTTATCTCCACTGGAAAGTGCTTCTCTAGCCAAATTATTATATTTCTCAATTAATTTAGAAGCATTATGGTTGTTTCTTCCAGGTATTTTTCTTTGAAATTTATCACCAGTCGTAAAACTAGAGCCAAATTTTGATCTATCACCATTAGATTTGAAATTTCTATCATTTTTTCTAAAATTGTTTCTACGAATGTTATTATTTCTAAAAGTTACCATTTTGAATTATCTAATATAATTTTGTGCAGACAATGCATCTATCATTTTTTGCGAAGTCTCTTAAAACTTCATTTATATAAAAACCTTTTTTTTGTAATATTTTCTTAACTTCATTTTTTTGGTTAAAACCAAATTCAATTATTAATTTACCATTTCTTTTTATCAGTTCAGAGGATTTTTTTATTACTTTTCTGATTTCTGATAAACCGTCTATACCTCCATCAAGAGCTAATAAAGGCTCAAAATTAACAACATCTTTATCCAAATATTTTAAGTCAAAGTGCTTAATATAAGGAGGATTAGATATTATCAAATCATATTTGCCATAATTAAAATTGTCAATATCTGATTTTAAAAACTTTACTCTATTTTTTATATTTAGTTTATTTCTATTTATCTTCGCTAAATCAATGCATTTTTTACTTAAATCAATGCCTATTCCATGAAAATCTTTCTTTTCTTTTAAAATTGATAAAATTATACAACCAGAGCCAGTTCCTATATCTAATACTCTCAATTTTTTTTTATTTTTTGTATAATTTAAAACTTCTTGAACTATCATCTCTGTATCAGGTCGCGGTATAAGAACATTATTATCAATAATAAATTCGTAATTCCAAAAACTTTTTATGCCAGTTATGTATGAAACAGGCATTCCATTAGATCTTTTATTAATTAAATCTTTATAGAAATTTAAATAATATTTTTTTAAAACATAATCCGAATTCAAAATAATGAAAGTTCTATCTTTTCTAATTGCCTGAGATAATAAAATTTCGCTGTCTAATTTAGCTGATTTTATTCCTCTATTTTTAAGTATCTTGTGCGCTTCTGATATTGCTCTTTCTATAATCATTTAATTTATAAATTGCCTAATCTTTCATCTTGAGCATGAAGAGTTAAAGTCTCAATTATTTCATCAAACACCTCTCCCTCAAGAAATTCATCTAATTTATGTAATGTTAAATTGATTCTATGATCAGTTACTCTGCCTTGTGGGAAATTATAAGTTCTAATTCTTTCAGATCGATCACCGGTACCAATTTTATTTTTTCTTTCAGCAGATCTTTCTTTTTCTATTCTCATTCTTTCTAATTCATAAATTCTTGCCCTTAATATTTTCATCCCTTTAGCTTTATTCTTGTGTTGTGATTTTTCATCTTGTTGAGAAACTGAGATACCTGTAGGAATGTGTGTAATTCTTACTGCACTATCTGTAGTATTAACTGATTGACCACCAGGACCTCCAGCACGAAAAACATCAATTCTTAAATCTGATTCATTAATTTTCAAATCAACTTCTTCTACCTCTGGAAGTACAGCAACAGTGGCGGCAGATGTATGAACTCTACCTTGTGTCTCGGTGTCTGGCACTCTTTGGACTCTATGAACTCCACTTTCATATTTTAATGTTGAATATATATTACTTCCTTTAATTGATGCTATTACTTCTTTTAATCCTCCCGCATCACTCCTTGAAATAGAAATTACCTCTAAATTCCATTTTTTTTTGTTACTAATCTTTTCATACATCTTAAATAAATCTCCTGCGAATAAACTTGCCTCTAAACCTCCAGTTCCAGCTCGAATTTCGATTATAGCATTTTTTTTATCTGCCTCATCTTTTGGAAGCAAAAACAATTTCAATTTTTTTTCATTTTTTTCATATTGAATTTCTAAATCTTCAAGTTCTTTTTTTGCCATATTAAGTAACTCTTTATCTGAATTACTGTCATCTATAATTTTGTTAAGTTCACTTTTATCTTTTTTGAATGAGAGATATTTTTTTGCGTCATCTATAATATCATTTAGATCAGAATACTCTTTTGATTTTTCTGCAAAAATTTTTTTATCTATTTTACCTAAAGATAAATCTTTCTCTAATTCTGAATGTTTGTTAATTAATTCTTCTATTGTTTTTTGAGGAATCATTTTAATTATTTTCTATTTCACTGACTTTTTTTTCAACCTCACTTACCACTTTTTCAATTATGTTATCTGTTAGAATTTTTTCTTTTTGAACGCCTGATAAATAAAGCATATTATTACCTTTTCCTCCTCCAGTGATACCAATATCGGTCATAGATGCCTCTCCTGGTCCATTAACTACGCAACCAATTATTGATAAAGTTATTGGTGTTTTTATATGAGATAGTTTTTCCTCTAAAATTTTAACAGTTTTGATAACCTGAAAAGCTTGCCTCGCACATGAGGGACAGGAAATTATTTTTACTCCTCTATGTCTTAAATTTAGTGATTTTAAGATTTCATTTCCTACTTTAACTTCATTAACAGGATCATCTGACAAAGAAACTCTAATTGTGTCTCCAATACCATCCAAAAGTAAAGACCCAAATCCTATTGAGGATTTAATCGTACCAGGCAAAAAACTACCAGCCTCTGTTATTCCAATATGAAGTGGGTAATCAATTTTATTTGAGAGTAGTCTATAAGCTCCAATTGAAAGAAACACATCTGACGACTTAACACTAACTTTTAAATTTGTAAAATCTTCCTCCTCCAGAACTTCTATATTTCTTATCGCACTTTCAACTAAAGCCTCTGGACAGGGTTCTTTAAATTTTTCCAATATATCTTTTTCTAATGATCCTGCGTTAACTCCAACTCTAATAGAACAGTCATTATCTTTTGCAGCTTTTACTACTTCTTTAATTTTTTTTTTATCTCCAATATTTCCTGGATTTATTCTTAAACAATTTGCTCCATTTTGAGCTGCTTCAATTGCTCTTTTAAAATGAAAATGAATATCGGCAACGATTGGTACATCAATTGATTTTGTTATTTCTTTGAGAGCTTTTGTAGAGTCTTCATCAGGACAAGAAACTCTGACTATATCGGCTCCAGCTGAAGCAATATCATTTATTTGTTTTATTGTAGCTAATACATCTTTAGTATCTGTATTTGTCATCGACTGAACTGATATTGGGTTATCACCACCTATTTTCACTTTTCCAACATTTATCACTTTGGTTTTTTTTCTATTTATATCTCTGAATGGTCTTATGCTCATTTGTCTAATGTAAATTCTTTGTGTAAAATTTTTAAAGCTTTATTGACATTTTTTTTATCAATCAAAACAGAAATTTTTATTTCAGAGGTGGATATTACTTGAATATTTATTTTTTTATTAGCTAAAGATTGAAACATTCTAAAAGTTACACCTGGGGTAGTTACCATTCCAACTCCAATAATTGAAATTTTAGAAACATTTTTATCAAATAACAAGTTTCTAAATTTAATTTTCTTATTTTCTAAAATTATTTTTTTTGTTCTATTCAAATCCTCGCTTTTAACAGTAAATGTTAAGTCAGTTTCATTGCCGTTAGCAGAAATATTCTGAACAACCATATCCACATTTATTAAATTTTTTGAAAGAGGTTTAAAAATTGATGCTGCAACACCAGGTTTATCTTTTACTCCAACAAGTGTTACTTTAGCATCATTTTGTGTTGATGTTATGCCAGTAATTATTTTATTACTCGTAATATTTGATCTTTTGGTAATTAGTGTTCCCTTTTTTTTTAAAAATGATGATTTTACCTCTATATCGACTCTATTTAATCTGGCATCTTGAATAGAAATAGGTTGCATCACCTTTGCGCCTAATGAAGCCATTTCTAACATTTCCTCATAGGAAATCGTTTTAATTTTTTTTGCTTTAATTAGCTTGTTAGGATCTGTTGTATAGACTCCTTGTACATCAGTATAAATTACGCATTTTTCTGCATTAAAAAATTTTGCTAACATTATTGCGCTAGCATCTGATCCCCCTCTGCCTAAAGTTGTAATTCTTAAATCCTCATTCAAACCTTGAAACCCAGTTATAATTGGAATTCCACCTCCTTTAAGATAATTGAGTATTTTTTTTTTATTAATCTTATTTATTCTTGAATATTTGAACGGACCATTAGTTAAAATTGGTATTTGCCATGCTAGCCATGATCTTGATTTTAAGCCTTTATGGATTAGACGACCTGCAATTAAAGAACAGGCAACTTGTTCCCCAGATGAGACTAAAACATCATACTCAGAATTTGAAAAGTTATTACTTATTTCTTTTGACTTGTTTATTAATTTGTTTGTAACACCACTCATAGCTGATGAAACAACAATTGCTTTATATTTTTTTTTAATATAGTCATGAACTATATTGGCAACATTTTTAATCTTATCTGTTGTTCCTACAGAAGTGCCTCCAAATTTTAAAACTACTATTTTCATGGTAAAATATTTTTAAATATTAAAATATATTGATAAAATACATCTTGTATATAAAGTTAATTACTTATGAAAAATAACACAATAAACAAAGAAGAAATAGAAAAATTTTCTAAAATCGCTGAAGAATGGTGGAATCCTTTAGGTAAATTTAAACCTTTACACAAATTTAATCCTATAAGAATTTCATATATTAAAGATAATATAATAAAAACATTGGGCCTTGAAAATAAGAAAAAACCTTTAGAAAAAATTAAAATTTTAGATATAGGTTGTGGAGGTGGTCTATTATCAGAGCCAATGAGTAGACTTGGTGCAGAAGTAGTGGGTATAGACGCATCAAATAGAAATATTAATATTGCAAAATTACATTCAAAAAAAAGTAATTTACCTATTAAATATATTTGTACTTCACCAGAAAAATTTAAAACAGATACAAAATTTGATGTTATCTTAAATATGGAAATTATTGAACATGTAGAAAATGTCGACTATTTTTTAAAATCAAGTTCAAATCTTCTAAAAAAAAATGGTATAATGTTTATTGCAACACTTAATAAAACATTAAAATCTTACCTTTTTGCAATTGTTGGTGCAGAATATGTACTTCGTTGGCTTCCAATTGGTACTCATTCTTGGGAAAAATTTATCAAACCAAATTACTTAATTAACATTTCAAAAAAACATAATTTAAAATTAGATAGCCTTGATGGTCTAAAATTTAATATTTTTAAAGATGAATGGTATCTCAGCGATGATAATTCAGTTAATTATATTGGAAAATTTATAAAAAATTAATTCTTTTTGTCTTCAATCCATGGAATTATCTCAGCATTAATTCCCTCATCTCTTAGTTCTAAGATCTCATTTTTTGTAGCTGTTCCATAAATACCTTTTTTTTTGGAATCTTTGTCGTAATGAATAGATCTTGCCTCATATGCAAAATTTTCTCCAACATATTTAAAATTATTCTTAATAAATTTTTGATATTCTCTAATTTTTTTGTGAATTTCTTTCAATTTTACACTTTTTTTATCAAATTTTTCCAGCTTAGATTTATTAATTAATTTTGGTGCCATTAAAGTTTTCTCAATTTTTTTGGAATTACAATTATGACAACTTAAAAGATTTTTTTTCTTTAACTTTTCATACTCTTTGGAAGAAGCAAACCAGCTATCAAATAAAAAATCGCAATTTTTACAAACTAGTTTATATTTAATCATATTATTATAATACCTAATATAAAAAAAATTAAATTCAACAGTTGTTAACTTCTATAATCTGCATTTATATCAACATATTTTTTTGTGAGATCCATTGTACATACAGTAAAACTTTTAGATCCACTTGAAATATCTACTAAAATTTCAATAGTATCATTTTTCATATATTCAGACGCGTCTTGTTCATTATAGTTGGGTGAAATTTTACCACTCTGAACAATAATTATATTACCAAACTTAATTGATAATTTTTCAAGATTAATTGTAATTCCTGCTTTACCGATTGCCATGATTATACGACCCCAATTAGGATCTTCTCCAGCAATTGCAGTTTTTACTAGGTTGGAGTTAGCAATTGAGAAAGCAATTTTTTTTGCATCATTTTCAGATCTACAACCTTTAACAACGATCTCAATAAATTTTGATGCACCCTCTCCATCCGCAACAACTCTTTTAGCTAAATTTAACAAAACTCTATTTAATGAAATATCAAAATCTTTTAGTTTAATATCATTTATACTATTTATTTTTGGGTGTTTACTTTTACCAGTTGAAAAAATAGTAACCATATCATTAGTGCTCGTGTCTCCATCACAGGTAATTGCATTAAATGTTGTTGTTATATTCTTTTTAAGAAGTTTCTTTAATATATCGTTGGGAATTTCAGCATCAGTAAATATATAGCCTAGTGTGGTTGCCATATTTGGTTGTATCATTCCAGAACCTTTTGCAATTCCAAATATTTTTATAGGACTACTCCCAATTTCACACTCTTCCATTGCCATTTTAGGTTGTGTGTCTGTTGTCATTATTCCTAAAGCTGCTTTCATCCAAATATATTTATTTTGAGTATATTTAAATTTACTTACTAATTCTGATATTTTATTTTTAATTTTTTCCTCCGGAAATGTTTCTCCTATCGTCCCGGTGCAACCAAAAATAACATCTTTAGGTTTTATTTTTTTAGGTATGTCCTCATCTACTTTTTGTTTTTCTGTCAATTTTTCTGCAATCATTTCTGCAATTTTTTCTAAACTTTTATATCCTTGTCTTCCTGTAAAGCAGTTTGCATTTCTTGCATTAACCAAAAGGGAAAAGATTTTTTTGGCTTTATTATCTAAGTTCCATTTGATATTTTCAGAAATTATCTTTGACTGCGTGTAAACAGATGCATGATTAGCTCCATCTCTGAAATAAAACATTACTAGATCATCTCTTGTATTTTCATATAGATTCGCACAAACGGTGGAAATTGAGACACCATTAATATGATCTAAATCTTGAAATTCCATCATTCTCTTATTTTTTGATTTAGAGGATAAAAAATTTGTTAAATTAATGCCCATAGTATTTAAAATAATTATTTAATAATTATATTAAAGGTTATAAGTAAATAATAAATCAAAAATTAATGTTAAATCCAATTAACTTTATCTCAAAATTCATAAAATCTAGCAATCAAAGAGAGTTAGACAGAATGGGTGAAATTGTAAAAAAAATTAACTCCTTTGAAAAAGATTTTAAAACTTTAAATGACACTGATTTTCCAAAAAAAACAAAGGAATTAAAGGATTACATTAAGAATGGTAAAACTTTAAATGAAATTCTGCCTGAAGCTTTCGCTTTGGTAAGAGAGGCCTCTAAGCGGGTTAGAAATGAAAGGCATTTTGATGTTCAATTAATTGGTGGAATAGCACTCCATGAGTCTAAAATCGCTGAAATGCGGACTGGAGAAGGTAAAACATTAACTATTACTTTAGCAGCTTATTTAAATGCACTTCATGAAAAAGGTGTGCACATTGTTACTGTAAATGATTATTTAGCTAAAAGAGATTCCTTAGAAATGGGAAAGATTTATAATTTCATGGGTCTAACATCTGGTTTTATTAATAATGATCAAGATGATTTTGAAAGAAAAAAAAATTACAATTGTGATGTTACTTATGCAACCAATAGTGAACTTGGATTTGATTATTTGAGAGATAATATGAAGTATTCCCAGAAAGAGATGGTACAAAGGGATCATTTTTTTTCAATTGTTGATGAAATTGACTCTTGCCTTATTGATGAAGCAAGGACACCATTAATAATTTCAGGTGCTGCTGAGGATAAAACCAATCAATATTTTGCTATCGACAAGTTAATAAAGCAACTAAGTAAGAATGACTATGAAATTGATGAAAAAGATAAAAATATTTTACTCACAAACATTGGTATAAATAATGTTGAAAAAATTTTTTCTAATGCAGGTATTTTAAAAAATGATAATTTTTATGATCCAGAAAATTTGGCCTTAGTCCATCATGTAAATCAAGCTCTACGAGCAAACTATTTATTTGAAAAAGGTAAGGATTACATCGTTAAAGATAATTCTATAAAAATCATAGATGAACTTACAGGCAGAATCCTTGAAGGAAGAAGATTTGGAGACGGACTTCATCAAGCATTAGAAGCTAAAGAACAAGTTCAAATACAAGCTGAAAACCAAACCTTAGCCTCTATAACCTATCAAAATTATTTTAGATTATACAAAAAAATTTC
>CACJWU010000017.1 GCA_902597215.1 uncultured Pelagibacteraceae bacterium
ATTGGATTAACACCTAATCAAGTTTTAAAACTAGTTATTATGCCTCAAGCTTTGAGAATAATAATTCCACCAACAACTAACCAATATTTGAATTTAACAAAGAATTCATCTTTAGCTGCTGCTATAGCATATCCAGATTTAGTTTTAGTTTTTGCTGGAACTGCTTTAATGCAGACCGGGAAAGCTATTGAGATTGTTTCTATTACAATGTTTACTTATTTAAGTTTAAGTATTTCAATTTCAATTTTGATGAATTGGTATAACAAAAAAATTGCCATACAGGAAAAATAATGAGTAAGATTAATTTTTTGAAACCTGATAAATCAAATTTAAATACTTTTTTGTATTTAGGGTCTTTTTTATTTTTTATTAGTCTTTTAGATGTTTTTTTAAATTCATTTTTTAAAGTAAATTTTACTGGTTTTTTACCTAATTTTTTGAGCTTTATAATGCCTTTAATATTAGGTTTTGTAGGGCTTTATTTAATTAGAATTGAGTACAGTGGTATCAAAAAATTAGATTTATTAAATAAACATATAAATACTAATAATTTTAACGCGATACTGTCTTTATTAATAATTTTTATAGTTATTAAATCGATACCACCAATTTTAAATTGGTTTTTTATTGAAGCTAGTTTTGCTGGTGATAGCAAAGATGTATGTTCAGGTTCAGGGGCTTGCTGGACTTACATAAAAGTTTGGATGAGAAGATTTATGTATGGAATGTATCCAAATGCTGAACAATGGAGAATAAATCTTTCATTTATATCACTAGCATTACTTGGATCTGTTGGATATTTTGCAACTGATAAATTTAAAAAATATTTAACACTCTATTATGTTGTAATTTATCCTTTAATTGCATTTTTGTTTATATTTTTCTTTATTTCAGGAGGTCCAGTATTTTTTGATTTTTCTTATGGAATTATTGCAGCGATAGTATCTATAATTATTGGATTTTTTATACCTAATAAGTTTAAATTTTACTATTTTTTAATAGTTCCTTTGTTTCTTTATATTTTGTTGAAATACTTTCTCTTTTTTGAAGAAACAATAGAATTAGGAAAATTAGATGGTTTAAATTGGGTTGAAACGGGTGCATGGGGTGGATTATCTTTAACTTTTATTATTTCCTTTTTCTGCTTAATTTTCTGTTTTCCTATAGGAATGGCTTTTGCATTAGGAAGAAGGTCAGATTTTCCATTGATAAGATACATTTCAATTGGTTTTATAGAATTTTGGAGAGGTGTTCCATTGATTACAGTTTTATTTATGTCTGCTGTAATGTTTCCAATGTTCTTACCTGCAGACTTTTTTATAGATAAATTAGTTAGATGTATAATAGCTATATCCTTATTTGAAGCAGCATATGTTGCAGAAGTTATTAGAGGAGGATTGCAAGCACTTCCAAGAGGACAATATGAGGCTGCTAAGTCTTTAGGAATGGGATATTGGAAAATGCATATTTTTGTTATTTTGCCACAAGCTTTAAAATTAGTTATTCCAGGTATTGCCAATACGTTTCTAGCTTTGGTTAAGGATACTCCGTTAATATTTGTTGTTGGACTTTTAGAAATAGTTGGAATGTTAAATCTGGCTAAAACTAACCCAGAATGGTTAGGATTTGCTATGGAAGGTTATGTTTTTGCTGCAATAATTTTCTGGATTATTTGTTATGCAATGAGTAAATATAGTTATAATTTAGAATTAAAATATAAAACTGATAGATAAAATATGTCGGAAAGTATCATCCAAATAAATAATATGAACAAATGGTTTGGAGATTTCCAAGTTTTAAAAGGAATTAATTTAGAGGTTAAACCAAAACAAAAAATTGTTGTATGCGGGCCATCTGGTTCAGGCAAATCAACATTAATTAGATGTATTAATAGATTAGAAGAACACCAAGAGGGAAATATCATTGTAGATGGTACAGAGTTAACAGAGGATACAAAAAATATTGAACAAATTAGAGCAGAAGTTGGAATGGTATTTCAACAGTTTAAT
Source organism: uncultured Pelagibacteraceae bacterium (assembly GCA_902597215.1). GTDB lineage: Bacteria > Pseudomonadota > Alphaproteobacteria > Pelagibacterales > Pelagibacteraceae > Pelagibacter. The sequence goes on from CACJWU010000017.1 coordinate 2,010, forward strand.
TTGTTTCCTCATTTGTCTATATTAGACAATTGTACATTAGCTCCAATATGGGTAAAAAAAATGCCTAAAAAAGATGCAGAAGAACTCGCACTAAAACACTTAGAAAGAGTACAAATACTTGATCAAGCACAAAAATATCCTGGACAATTATCTGGTGGACAACAACAAAGAGCGGCAATAGCAAGAGCTCTATGTATGGAGCCAAAAATAATGCTTTTTGATGAACCAACTTCAGCTTTAGATCCAGAAATGATCAAAGAAGTTCTTGATGTTATGGTAAATTTAGCAAAACAAGGAATGACGATGATTGTAGTTACACATGAAATGGGATTTGCCAAGGAAGTAGCTGATCAAATGATATTTATGGATGAAGGTATGATAGTAGAGAAAGCAGATACAAAGGAATTTTTCGCTAATCCAAAGAGCGATAGAACCAAACTTTTCTTGAGCCAGATACTATAGTCTACAGTAATATCAAGCAAAATTTCTTTAAAAATAGCTTAACTTAAGCTTGACAGATTTATCAATAATCTGATTTTTTATTCAAAAATAAAAAAATTTATTGTTGCAGTAGGTATTAAAAACTAGTTGAATAAGTTTTTAATAAAAATTAAGAGGGGTCTTAATGGAAGATAATTTTAATAAGCATTTAGGCAACAAGCTTAAGCTTAGAAGACTAGCTTTAGGTTTAACACAAACAAAAGTAGCTAAAGCAATTAACGTAACATTTCAGCAAATACAAAAATATGAAAAGGGCACTAACGGAGTAAGTTCTATAAGATTATTGCAACTATCAAATTATTTAAAAGTACCAATTAATTATTTTTTTGAGGATTTTTCAGAATATAATTTAAATCTTCAAAAATCTCAAGAAGGTCATATGAGTGTTAATTATAATTTTTTGGTGAGACTTTATTCGGAGTTAACGACTGATCAAAAATTAAAATTTAATAAATCTTTGCAGGGGTCTAGTAATAATATTTCAAAATTTGGATAATTTTGGCTCCTCGGGCAGGACTCGAACCTGCGACCAATTGATTAACAGTCAACTGCTCTACCAACTGAGCTACCGAGGAATATAAAAAATCCAACTTACTTTTTTTTTACATTAAAACAACTTTTTTTTTGGAGGCAACGCCCGGAATCGAACCGGGATACAAGGATTTGCAATCCTCTGCGTAACCATTCCGCCACGTTGCCTTATGTTTTAGATGATAGCTACAAGGGTTTTATATAAAATATTTGCGATTAGTCTATTAAATAACGTTCCAATTTGATTATTGTTAATTTAGATTATTAAATTATAAACTAATAACACCCATGATAAGCGATAAATATATACATTCTAAAGTAGAAGATAAGATTTATGCTTATTGGGAGAAAAATAAATTATTTAAACCACAGAAAAATTCCAAAAAGTTTTCAATTGTAATTCCACCACCAAATGTAACAGGAAGTTTACATATGGGACATGCTTTAAATAACTCAATTCAAGATTTTTTAGTTAGATATTATCGAATGAATAATTATGAAACTTTATGGCAACCTGGAACTGATCACGCAGGTATTGCTACCCAAGCACTTGTTGAAAGAAAATTAGAAAAAGAGAATTTAAGTAAAAACAGTCTTGGAAGAGAAAAATTTATAGAAAAAGTGTGGGAATGGAAAAATGAATATGGAGATATCATAATCAATCAATTAAAAAAACTTGGATGTTCTTGTGATTGGTCACGTAATGCATTTACTATGGATAAGAATTTATCCAAATCTGTAATTAAAGTTTTTGTTGAATTACATAAAAAAAAATTAATCTACAAAGCTGAAAAATTAGTTAATTGGGACACTGTGCTTAAAACAGCTATTTCAGATTTAGAAGTTGATCAAAGAGAAATGAACTCAAAAATATATTATATTAGATATCCAATCGAAAATTCTTCAAATTTTATTACAATTGCCACAACAAGACCTGAAACTATGCTTGGAGATACAGCGATAGCAGTAAATCCAAAAGATAAAAGGTATAAAGAATATGTTGGTAAAACTGTCACAATCCCAATAGTAGGAAGAAAAATAAAGATTATTAAAGACAATTATGCAGATCCTGAACAAGGAACTGGTGCATTAAAAATTACACCAGCACACGATTTTAATGACTATGAAGTAGGTCAAAGAAACGAGTTGGATATGATCAATATATTTACTCAAGAGGGAAAAATAAACGATAATGCACCTCAGGATTACATTGGACTTGATAGATTTGATGCTCGTAAAAAGTTATTAGAAGAACTTAAAGAAAAAGATTTTTTTGTCAAAGAAGAAAATATTAAGAATAAAGTTCCTTACGGTGATAGATCTAATTCAGTTATAGAACCTTTTTTAACTGAACAATGGTTTGTTGATGCGAAAAAATTAGCTGTGAAAGCAAAAAAAATAGTTAAAACAAAAAAGACAAATTTCTTTCCAACTAATTGGTCTAAAACTTATTTTCAATGGATGAACAATATTGAACCATGGTGTGTTTCAAGACAGCTTTGGTGGGGTCATCAAATACCTGCATGGTATGGACCTGATAAAAAAATATTTGTTGCAATAAATGAAGCAGACGCAAAAAAACAAGCTAAAAAATTTTATAAAAAGAATGTTGAAATAACTAGAGATCCAGATGTTTTAGACACATGGTTTTCATCTGGATTATGGCCTTTTGCAACATTAGGTTGGCCTGATAAAAAAGATTATGTGAAGAAGTTTTACCCCACTTCAGTTTTAGTTACAGGTTTTGATATTATCTTTTTTTGGGTTGCTAGAATGATGATGTTTGGAATGGAATTTTTAAATAAAGAACCTTTCAAAGATATTTATGTCCATGCTTTGGTTAGAGATGAAAAAGGACAAAAGATGTCTAAATCAAAAGGTAATGTTATCGACCCATTAGATTTAATAGAAAAATATAGTGCGGATGCTTTAAGATTTACATTATTATCAATGGCATCTCCAGGAACAGATGTAAAACTTTCTGAAGATAGAGTTAAAGGATATAGGAATTTTTTAAATAAACTATGGAATGCTAATAATTTCCTAATTACAAATAAATGTGATTTTAAGAAAACTGATAAAGTTCCAAAAACAACACTTAATATAAACAAATGGATATATTCTGAGTTAATAGAAATTAAAAACAAAATTCAAAAAAATATTGAGGATTACCGTTTTGATGAGGCTGCTAAAAACGCCTATCAGTTTGCTTGGCACTCGTATTGTGACTGGTACATCGAACTTTCAAAAACAATACTTTACTCAGATGATAAAAAAGCTCAAAAAGAAGTAAAAGAGGTATCTGCTTATATTTTTAAACAAATACTTGTAATGCTTCATCCTTTTATTCCATTTGTGACTGAAGAAATTTGGTTAAAAAACAAGTTTGATAAATCAAATAAAAATTTTCTCATGTATAAAAATTGGCCCTCAGGTAAAACTAAAAAAGATCAATCTCAAAAAGATGTTGAAAAGATTATTAGTATAATTTCAGAATTGAGATCATTTAAAAATGAGTTAAATGTAAGTCCAGGTTCATTTGTTGATATATCAATTAATAAAATTGCTAAAAAGAACAAAACTTTAATGTCTAATAATGAAGTAGTCCTAAAAAGGCTTGGTCGTATCAATAATTTCTTTGAAAAAGATCAAGCTAAGCCATCAGCTACACTTGTTATATCTGGAGACATATTTAAGATATATTTTGATGAGAATGTTGATTTAAATCTAATAAAAGAAAATTTAGTCAAAAGACAGAGTAAATATCAGGAAGAAATGGACAAGGTATCACAAAGATTATCTAATAAAGGATTTACCAAAAGAGCACCAAAAAATATTGTTGAACAAGAAAAAACTAACTATAGTAATTTAAAAGATGATATCAAAAAAATATCATTAACGATTGAAAGTTTATAATGCGGAAGTTTAATAAGAAAAAATTACCAAGTAGACATACATCTCTAGGTCCAGATAGAGCTCCACATAGATCTTTTTATTATGCAATGGGTGAGACTGAAAAAGATGTCTCCAAACCATTTGTTGGTGTTGTATCGACATGGAATGAGGCAGCACCATGTAACATTGCTTTAATGAGACAAGCTCAGTCAGTTAAAAAGGGTGTAAGAGCGTCAGGAGGAACACCAAGAGAATTTTGTACAATCACGGTCACTGATGGTATTGCAATGGGTCATGAAGGGATGAAATCTTCGTTAATCTCAAGAGAAGTAATTGCAGATAGCGCTGAATTAACTGTTAGAGGTCATTGTTATGATGCATTAGTAGGTATCGCAGGTTGTGATAAGTCTTTACCAGGTTTAATGATGTCAATGGTACGATTAAATGTACCAAGTGTTTTTATTTATGGTGGATCAATACTCCCAGGAAAATATAAAGGTAAAGACGTAACTGTGGTAGATGTTTTTGAAGCTGTTGGAAAACATTCATCAGGACAAATGTCAGCAAAAGAATTAAGAAAATTAGAATTAGTTGCATGTCCTACAGCTGGAGCGTGTGGAGGACAATTTACTGCAAATACAATGGCCTGTGTATCAGAGGCAATTGGTTTAGCATTACCTTATTCTGCAGGAACACCAGCGCCATACGAAGAAAGAGATAAATATGCAAAAGCAAGTGGCCGAATGGTAATGGAATTATTAGCAAAAAAAATTAAACCAAGAGATATTGTTACAAGAAAAGCTTTAGAAAATGCTGCAACAATAGTTGCTGCAACAGGTGGTTCAACTAATGCTGCATTACACTTACCAGCTATTGCAAATGAGGCTGGAATTAAATTTGATTTAATGGATGTTGCAAAAATATTTAAAAGAACACCTTATCTTGCAGATTTAAAACCAGGTGGAAAATATGTTGCAAAAGATATGTGGTTAGCAGGTGGAGTGCCAATGTTATTAAAAACTCTTTATGATGGTGGTTATATTCATGGTAACTGTATGACAGTAACAGGTAAAACAATGAAAGAAAATTTAAAAGGAATTAAATTTAATCCAAAACAAAAAGTTTTAAGAGCTTATAATAGACCCTTATCACCTGATGGAGGTGTTGTAGGATTAAAAGGTAATTTAGCTCCTGAAGGTGCAATAGTAAAAATTGCAGGTTTAAAGAAATTACAATTTACTGGAAAAGCAAGATGCTTTGATAACGAAGAAAGCGCAATGAAAGCTGTTCAAAGTAGAAAATATAAAGATGGTGATGTAATCATTATTAGATATGAAGGACCAGTAGGGGGACCAGGTATGAGAGAAATGCTTTCAACAACTGGTGCAATTTACGGCCAAGGTAAAGGTGAGAAAGTTGCTTTAATTACTGATGGAAGATTTTCAGGAGCAACTAGAGGATTTTGTGTAGGTCACGTTGGACCAGAAGCAGCTTTAGGTGGACCATTAGCTCTTTTACGTAATGGAGATGTTATTGATATTGATGCTAAAAAAGGAACAATTAATGTTCGATTAACAAGAGCACAATTAGCTTCAAGAAAAAGAAAATGGAAGGCTAGAAAATCTGATTTTGGATCAGGAACACTTTGGAAATATGCACAAACAGTTGGACCTGCATATCTAGGGGCACCAACCCATCCTGGCAAGAAAAAAGAAGTTAAGGATTATTCAAAAATTTGATGAAAATTCGCCCGGTTATTTTATGTGGTGGAGCAGGAACAAGACTTTGGCCAAATGCTAAAAAACATCAAGCTAAACAGTTTATAGATTTTGGTAATTGGACTTTATTAGGAAAAACTCTTGAGAGAGTTAAATCATCTATATTTGATGCCCCAATCATTAGCACTAATGCAAAATATTTGAGACAAGTAAAACAACACCTAAAGAAACACAAAATAAAAAAATTCAAGATAGTTTTAGAGCCAGCTAAAAGAAATACTGCACCCGCTATATTAAGTACGGCATTAATAAAAGATATTCCAAATGAACAACCATTAATGTTTTTGGCTGCTGATCATTTGATAGAAAAAGTTGGTTTATTCAATAAAGCTATCAAAAAAAATCAAAAGAAACTTACTCAAAACAATATTTTTATCTTTGGGATTAAACCCAAAATGCCCTCTAGTGAATTTGGTTATTTTTTAACAAAAAGTAACAAAGTAACTAGATTTGTAGAAAAACCCAAAGAGGCTAAAGCTAAACAATTAATTAGTAAAAAAGGTTATTGGAATTCTGGAATGTTTTATTTGAGAAAAGACTCAATCATTGATAATTTTAAGAAATACCAACCAAATATTTACCGAAACTGTAACAAAGCTGTAACAAAAGCAAAATATAAAAGTAATGTGTACTATTTAAATAAACAAGCATTTACCAAAGCAACAACCAAGTCTTTTGACTATGCAATATTAGAAAAAACCAAAGATATCAATGCTATTAAATTGGATATTCCTTGGTCTGATTTAGGGTCTTGGAAAGAAATCTGTAAGATGTATGGGCGAAATAAAAGACATTATTTTAAAAAGAAGAATGTATTTCATAGACCTTGGGGTAGTTATGTTAATTTATTTAACGGTAAGGAATTCCTAATTAAAGAATTATATGTAAAACCCAAAGGTATATTAAGTCTTCAGAAACATCATCATAGAGCTGAGCACTGGGTAGTTACTCATGGTAAACCTAAAATTACTTTAAATAAGAAATATTTTACAATGAAACCTGATGAAACTATTTTTATTCCATTAGGTGCAATTCATAGAATAGAAAATCCCTATAAAAAACCAGTTAAAATAATTGAAGCTCAAATAGGCTCAATTTTAAAAGAAACAGATATTGTTAGATTTCAGGATGTATACGGAAGAGTAAAGTAGTTTATGGAACTTCTAACATTTGTTTTGTTAATCATAATAGCTATTTTGTTATTTTTTCTTTTAAAGAAAGAAAGAGTCTTAGGTATTAATACTGAAGTTAAAATTGAAGATAAAAAGTTAGATGAAGATGAAAGTAAAAAATATAGAGAAACTATTTATAATCTTTTAGATTACATTCCAGAAGGAATTATAATTCTAAACAAATCTAAGGAAATAATATTTAGTAATAATTCAGCCAGTAAAAGATTTCAAACAAAGTTGAATGAGAATATAAGTGGATTTTTAAGAAATCCCGACTTGTTAAGTTCAATAGAGAAAGCTTTTAATGGAGAAAATTCTAATGACCTTGAAATAGAGATACGAAACCCTTCAGTTCTTAGAATGAATGTAACAATTTATCAAGATAATCATAATTTATTTTTTGATGAACCATCTTGCTTGCTTTTTATGAGAGATTTAACTGAATTTCATAAATTTCAACAATTAAAATCAGACTTTGTTGCAAATGTTTCCCACGAACTTAGAACCCCATTGCAATCTATTAAGATGGGACTTGAGACATTTGAAAATAATGCTGATTTAAAAAAGAACTCTGAAGTTACTAATTTATTACCAGTAATGACTTCTCAATCTGAAAGAATGGAAAATTTAATAAGAGATTTGTTATCTCTATCGAAAATTGAGCTACAAGAACACATAAGGCCTACACACGAAATAGATTTAATAGAAGTGCTTAGTTACGTAATTAAGACTTATGAAAATATTGTTAAAAAAAATAACATTAATTTAAATCTGCAAAAAACTGAAAATTTCAAAATTATTGGTGATCGGGATAAATTAATAGAAATTTTTACTAACCTTATTGATAATTCAATTAAATATAGTGAGAAGGGTAAAGAAATTAAAATTGCCACGAAAAAAGAGGGTGATTTAAATATTGTCTCTATATCAGATCAAGGGATAGGAATTCCTAAGGAATTTATTCATAGAATCACTGAAAGATTTTTCACTGTTGATCCTAGTAAAAGTCGGAGTGTAGGTGGCACAGGTTTAGGACTAGCTATTGTTAAACATCTTGTTTCTCAACATAGGGGCGAAATGATTATTAATAGTGAGGAAAATCAAGGAACTACTATAGATTTGAAATTTAATTCAATTTAATTCAACTAAAAAGTTAGCCTTTGTAACAAAACTTTAACTTTCCTTTAATAAAATATTTAAAATTAAAATTTATTTATTGATGCATAACGAATCTAAAAAAGGAGAAATATGAATAGATTAGTAAAAATTTTATTAGGGTTTCTTTTAGTACTTAGTTTTACAACAACGAGTTACGCAAGAGATCAAATAAAAATTGTAGGTTCTTCTACTGTTTACCCATATGCTACAGTTGTAGCTGAAAAATTTGGTAAAGGTGGAAAATTTAAGACACCAGTAATCGAAAGTACAGGGACTGGTGGAGGAATGAAATTGTTCTGCGCAGGTGTAGGAGCAAATCATCCTGATATAACAAATGCATCAAGAGCAATTAAAACAAAAGAAAAAGCTCTATGTGAGAAAAATGGAGTTGCTGAAATTATTGAAATAGTAATAGGTAATGATGGTATTTCATTTGCACACTCAGTGAATGCTCCAGATGCAGACTTCACAAAAGAACAATTATGGAGAGCTTTAGCATCTAAAGTAGACATTGATGGAAAACTTGTTGAAAATCCATATAAAAATTGGAGTGATATAGATGCTAGTCTTCCAAATAAAAAGATTGAAATATTAGTTGCACCTCCAACATCAGGTACAAGAGATGCATGGAATTCATTAGTTATGGTTAAAGGATGCACTAAAACAGCTAAATCTCTTTATGATGCTGAAGGTAAAAAAGCTAAAAAGGAATGTGCTAAAATTAGAGAAGATGGATATGCTGTTGAAGCTGGTGAAAATGATACTTTAATTGTACAAAAACTTTCATCTAATCCTGATGCATATGGTTTTTTTGGTTATAGTTACTTAGTTGCCAACAAGGATAAAATCAAAGCATCTTCTATTAATGGTGTTCAGCCATCATTAGAAGGTATCCAAGATTATTCTTATCCAATTGCAAGACCATTGTTCTTTTATGTAAAAAAAGCTCACATTGGAGTAATTCCAGGCATTAAAGAGTTTCTTAAAGAATTTACTTCGAAAAAAGCAATGAGTAACAGAGGTTATTTAGCTGAAATAGGACTTGTTCCTTTAGCTTCAGATAAATACAAAGTTACTAGAACAGCTGCAGTAGATCTGAATACAATCAAGTTAAAATAATTTTCATTTATCCCCAAAAAAAGGCCAGTAATAACTGGCCTTTTTTGTTTATTCAATCTTAGATTTAATTTGTAATATTTCTGTAACATTAAGAATATATCACTCAGGGCAAATGAACATCGTTCTAATATTTTTAATCACTATATTTTCTGTCTCTTTGTTCTTCTATGGAAAATCAAAAACTAAAACCATTTCTATCAAAGATAATATCAAATTAAATGCTCTACCAAAATTTTATGGATATTATCTTGTTTTGTGGTGTTCAATACCAGCATTAGTATTTTTATTGGTCTGGTCATTATTTGAACCCATAATCATTAAATCTATAATTATTGAAACAGCTGCAAATCAAGGTGCAATTTTTAGTGATAAAAATGAAGCAAATTTAATATATGAAAAAATTAAGGCTATTCATTTAGGTACTTATTTTGGAGATATAGACAGTATATTAAGAGAAAGTGCTCTTGCTTATGCAAAATTTATAAATCTTTTTACAAATTCTAAAGTAGTTCTAATTTTTGCAATAATTATAGCCTCAGTTATTTACTCTTTAAAAAAAATAAAAAATAACAATAAAGCTAGAGACGATGTGGAAGTTATTTTAAAGGGTTTATTGTTTGTATCTTCTTTAATAGCTATTTTAACCACTCTCGGAATAATATTTTCACTACTTTTTGAAAGTATAAAGTTTTTTTCAGTCATTAATATTTTTGATTATCTATTTGGTACAAATTGGAGTCCCCAAAGAGCCTTCGTTAGAGATGCCTCATCAATAACTGCAGCTGAATTTGAAGAGTTAAAAGATGCTTTTGGCTTTATTCCATTAATTGCAGGAACATCTTTCATAGCTTTTATTGCAATGTTAGTAGCTGTTCCCATTGGTTTATTTTCAGGAATTTATATGGCTGAATATGCTTCAATTAAAGTAAGAAGAATTTCAAAACCAATTATCGAAATTTTAGCAGGAATACCAACTGTAGTGTATGGTTTCTTTGCTGCATTAACTGTAGGACCTTTTTTTAGACAAGTAGGTGAAAATTTAGGATTAACTGTTTCATCTGAAAGCGCTTTAGCTGCAGGATTAATTATGGGAATAATGATTATTCCTTATGTTTCATCTTTATCTGATGACGTAATTAATTCTGTACCACAATCATTAAGAGACGGTTCATATGCTGTAGGAGCTACCAAATCAGAAACAATTAAACAAGTCGTGATACCTGCAGCTCTTCCAGGAATAATAGGATCAGTTCTTTTAGCAGTGTCAAGAGCGATAGGTGAAACAATGATAGTTGTTATGGCAGCTGGCCTTGCTGCAAATCTTACAATTAATCCTTTAGAGTCTACTACAACAATCACAACTCAAATTGTAATGATACTTGTTGGTGACCAAGAATTTGATAGTCCGAAAACTCAATCTGCATTTGCTTTAGGACTTACATTATTTATAGCAACATTAATATTGAATTATATCGCTCAAAGAGCAGTCAAAAAATATAGAGAGAAGTATGACTAAAGAAGAAAGATTAAAAAAAAGACACCAAGCAGAAAAAAGATTTAGATTTTACGGTATAACATCTATCTTTGTTGCTTTGTTGTTTGTTGTTATTCTAGTTCAAAATATTTTCTCAAAAGGAAGTTCAGCCTTTAAAAAAACAGTAATTACCACTGAAGTTTTCTTTGATCAGGAATTACTAGAAATTCAAAATGGCGCATCCCAAGAAGAAATAATGGATGCTGATTTTTACGATATAATGATTGAAAATTTAATAAAGGCTTATCCAGCAAAAGATAGAGATGAGGAAGATGAATTATTAAAACTATTTAGTGGTGATGCTGAAATTGAGATCAAAAAAGCATTTTTAAATGATAATAACTTAATAGGTAAAACAATTACATTAGATTTAACAGCTTCTGATGATATTGATCAATTACATAAAGGTAATTATCCAAGAGATTTACCTGAGGAAAGAAGAAGAATTTCTGATTTTCAATTAGTTATTTATGATTATTTTGTTGAAAATAAAAAGATAAGTAAAAATTTTAACAATTATTTTTTTAACAATGGTGACTCTAGAGATCCAGAACTAGCAGGTATAGGTGGAGCTTTAGTTGGATCATTTTATAGTATTTTAATTTGTTTATTATTAGCTTTTCCAGTGGCTGTTCTAGCGTCGATTTATTTGGAGGAGTTCGCTCCAAAAAATAAAATTACAGATTTTATTGAAATTAATATAAATAATTTAGCAGCAGTGCCATCTATTGTTTACGGTTTACTTGCTTTACAAATTTTGCTTGCAACTATCCAATTGCCGAGATCAACACCATTAGTTGCTGGAATAACTTTAGCGTTAATGACTTTACCAAGAATTATTATTCCATGTAGAGCTTCATTAAAAGCTGTTCCACCTTCAATAAGAGAGGGCGCTTTAGCAGTTGGTGCATCTAAATTTCAATCTGTTTTTCACCATGTAGTACCGTTAGCACTACCTGGCACTTTATCAGGAACTATAATCGGATTAGCTCAAGCATTAGGCGAAACTGCACCACTTATATTAATTGGAATGGTGGCATTTGTTGTTGACATACCGTCAAGTCCAGTTGATCCATCATCTTCTTTACCTGTTCAAGTATATTTATGGTCAGAGTCCGCAGAAAGAGGCTTTGTCGAGAAAACTTCAGCAACTATTATGATGCTCTTAAGCTTTTTAATTGTAATGAATTTTATTGCAGTATACTTAAGACAAAAATTTGAAAAACGATGGAATTAAATGAGTAATGTTAAGATAAAATCAAAAAATTTAAATGTTTATTATGGTGATAAACAAGCACTGTTTGATGTTAATTTAGATTTAAATGAAAAAGAAGTGACTGCTTTAATTGGTCCATCTGGATGTGGTAAATCAACTTTTATAAGATGCATTAACAGAATGAATGACGTGATCGATATTTGTAAAGTTACTGGAAATATTGAAATGGATGGTATTAATATTAATGATAAAGATCTGGATGTTGTCTCATTACGAGAAAGAGTTGGAATGGTTTTTCAAAAGCCAAATCCATTTCCAAAAAGTATATATGATAATATTTCGTATGGTCCTAAAATTCATGGAAAAGGCGAAACCAAAAGTGAACTAGATCAAATTGTTGAGAACAGTTTAAAAAAATCTGCTTTATGGGAAGAAGTTAAAGATAGACTAGAAGAACCAGGTACAAGTTTATCAGGAGGACAGCAACAAAGACTTTGTATAGCGAGAGCTATATCTGTTAATCCTGAAGTGATCTTAATGGATGAACCATGTTCAGCATTAGACCCAATTGCTACTGCAAAAATTGAAGAATTAATTGATGAATTAAAAAAAACTTATACGATTGTAATAGTGACACACTCAATGGCTCAGGCTGTACGTGTTTCACAAAAAACAGGGTTTTTTCACCTAGGAAAGTTAATTGAAGTTGGAAAAACTGAGAAAATTTTCAAAAATCCTGACAATAAAATGACACAAGACTATATTACAGGTAGATTTGGATAAATTATGAGCAATGAACATACAGTAAAGTCATACGAAGAAGAGCTACAATTTCTTAAAGACTCTTTAATAAAAATGGGAAGTTTAACCGAGTCACAATTAAGTGACGCAATGGATGCGGTAATTAAAGTTGATAAGGACTCAATTGATAAAATCATTAAAAGTGATGAAGAAATTAATAAATTTAGATCTAAAATAGATACTCAAATAATGAATTTACTGGTTAAAAGAGCACCTATGGCAATTGATTTAAGAGAGACCATAAGTTCATTAAAAATTTCACAAGATTTAGAAAGAATAGGAGATCTATCAAAAAGTAATGCAAAAAAAGTTAAGCCTTTACCACTAGATTTGCCAGATGAATTATTAGGAAATTTAAAAAGACTAGGAGAACTAGTTATGAAACAACTAAACGATGTTCTTGATAGCTATGTAAACAAAAACTTTGATAAAGCTAAAGAAGTCTGGGAAAAAGATGAACAAGTTGATGATTTAACTTATATAGCAATGGAAAGTGTAATAGATTTTTTATCTAAAGATAAAAAAAACTTAGATTTTTCAACACATTTAATTTTTGCTACAAAAAATTTGGAAAGAGCAGGTGATCATATAACGAATATCGCTGAGACGGTATGCTATTTAGTAAAGGGCGAATATCTAAAAGGTAGTAGACCAAAGGGTAAAGTAATCCAAGAATAATTTGATGAAAGGAAAAATTTTTATTATTGAAGATGAAGCTTCAATAGTTCAATTAATCCAATATAATTTAGAAAAAGAGGGTTTTGTTGTCTCCTCATCATTAAACGGAAATGAAGGTTTAAAAGAACTAAAAAAATTTGAACCTAATCTACTCTTATTAGATTGGATGCTACCAGATTTATCAGGGATAGATATTTGTAAAAATATTAGAAGAGACAGTAATTTTAAGAGCCTTCCTATCATTATGCTTACAGCTAAGGGAGAGGAAGAAGACAAGATAAAAGGTCTTGAAAGTGGTGTAGATGATTATGTCACAAAACCATTCAGTTTTAATGAGCTATCTGCTCGAATAAAAGCTGTTCTAAGAAGATCTGATCCTAAAGTTGTTGCAAATGAATTAATATTTGAAGATTTAAAATTAGATAGAATAGAAAAAAGAGTTTTTAGATCAGATAAAGAAATTCAACTTGGCCCTACAGAATTTAGATTATTAGAATTTTTCTTAACAAATCCCAAAAGAGTTTATTCTCGAGATCAAATTTTAGAAACAGTTTGGCCCAATAATGTGAATGTAGAGAGCAGAACTATTGACGTTCATATTAGAAGACTAAGACAATCAATCAATATTGAAGGTAAAAAAGAGTTAATTCGAACAGTTAGAGCCGCGGGTTACT
>CACJWU010000018.1 GCA_902597215.1 uncultured Pelagibacteraceae bacterium
GCTCAAAGATCAAATTAACAACTCTTATTTTCAACTAAAAGATTCTGTTGAAAACAGATTATTATTAGTCGAGGAAAAAATTAAATCTAAATTGTCAAGTGATGTTGAGTTAGTTAAGAAAATGACTGACTATCACCTTGAAACTGGTGGCAAAAGATTAAGAGCTTTACTCACCTTAGGTTCTGCGAAATTATGTAATTACTCAAAAGGCACTAGAGATATAAATTTAGCAGCCTGCGTTGAATTAATACATTCTGCAACTTTAATGCACGATGATGTAATAGATGATGGCACTTTAAGGAGGGGAAAAAAAACTCTTAATAAAGTTTGGAATAATCATTCATCTGTACTAGTTGGAGATTATTTACTAAGCAGATGTTTTGAAATGATGGTAGAGGATGGTAACTTAGAAGTTTTAAAATTACTATCGTCAACATCTTCAAAAATTGCTCAAGGAGAAGTTTTACAACTTCAGCACCAAGGTGAGGTTGACATGTTGGAAGAAACATATCTTAAAATTATATCTGCTAAAACTGCAGAATTATTTGCTGCATCAACAAAAGTTGGAGCAATTTTATCAGATATGAATAATAAAGAGAAAGAAGCTTTAGAATTTTATGGTAGAAATCTTGGACTAACTTTTCAAATCGCTGACGATACTTTAGATTATAATTCAGAATTAAAATTATTTGGAAAAAAAATTGGTAAAGATTTTTACGAGGGTAAAGTTACACTTCCTATTATTTTGTTATTTCAAAAAGCAAAGATTGAAGAAAAAAATAAATTGAAATATATCTTTTCGAAAAATACTAGAGATGAAAAAGATTTAAACTATTCTTTAATGCTTATAAAAAAATATAATATTATTGCTGCATGTTATCAAAAAGCTCAACACTATATTAATCTAGCTTCTAGCTCACTATCAATTTTTGATGATTGTGACGAAAAAAATATACTTGAAAATTTAACCTCATTCAGCTTATCAAGAAATTTTTAAGGACTTAAAAGATTTTTAACCCAATTGTTATTTTCATCTAATGAATATTTCAATCTTTCATGAATTCTATTATCTCCATCTAACCAAAATTCAATACTTGAAGGTTTTAAATTCCAGCCAGACCAATGATCAGGTCTTGGTACATTATTCTTGTCATTATATTTTTTTTTAAAATTTTCCAGAGAATCTAAAAGCTCTTTTCTACTTTCCAAAATACTACTTTGTTTAGATGCCCATGCTCCTATTCTGCTCTCATAAGCTCTAGTGCTATAATATTCGTCTGCTGTTTTATTATCAACCAACTTTAAAGTACCAACAATTCTTATTTGTCTTAATAAGCTTTTCCAATGAAAACACATCGTGGCATTTGGATTATCTTTCAATTCGTTTCCTTTTTGACTATTTAAATTTGTATAAAAAACAAATCCATTTTTATCAAAATGCTTTAAAAGAACCATTCTTACTGAAGGAATACCATTCTTATTAGCTGTTCCTAACGCTAAAGCGTTGGGATCATTAATCTCTTTCTTTTTAGCTTCATCAAACCATTTTTCAAATAATTTAAATGGATCATCAAGATCTAAAAAGCATTTATTAAGCCCTAATGAGTTTTTTTGATTCATAATTTTAACAAAATAAACTATACAATATAAATAATGTCATTTAATACTTTTGGAAAGTTTTTTCGTTTTACTACATGGGGAGAGTCCCATGGGCCAGCTATTGGCTGTATTATTGATGGTTGTCCTCCTTTAATTCAGCTTAAAGAACAAGATATTCAAAAAGATTTAAATAAAAGAAAACCAGGCCAATCAAAATTCACAACTCAAAGAAAAGAGGGTGATAAAGTTCAAATTTTGTCAGGTGTCTTCGAGGGTAAAACGACAGGTACTCCAATTTCACTTATAATTTATAACGAAGATATGAGGTCAAAGGATTACGAAAATATTAAAGATAAATTTAGACCAGGTCACGCGGACTATACTTATTTCAAAAAATATGGAATTAGAGATTATAGAGGTGGGGGTCGATCTTCTGCAAGAGAAACAGCCGCAAGAGTTGCTGCAGGTGCAGTAGCAAAAAAAGTTTTGGAAAAAAAATTGGGTAAAAAATTTAATATTTCTGCTGCAGTTACTCAACTTGGTATTCTTGGATGTGATACTACAAAATGGAATGATAAGATAATTTACAAAAATCCATTTTTTTGTCCAGATAAATCAATGATAAAAATTTGGGAAAAATATTTGTTAAGTATCAGGAAAGCAGGATCTTCCTGTGGAGCAATAATTGAAGTTAGAGCCAAGGGAGTTCCTGCAGGTTTAGGTGCACCAATTTATTCTAAGTTGGATTCTGATATTGCGTCAGCAATGATGAGCATAAATGCAGTTAAAGGGGTTAATATTGGATCAGGTATGAATTCTGCTCAGTTATCTGGTGAGGAAAATTCAGATGAAATTTTACAAAAAAATAAAAAAACGAAATTTAGTTCAAACAATGCTGGTGGAATACTTGGTGGTATCTCTTCTGGGCAAGAAATAGTTGTTTCTTTTGCAGTAAAACCCACATCTTCAATTTTAAAAAGTAGAAAAACAATAAATAAATTTGGAAAAAATACTTTAATATCGGTAACTGGTAGACATGATCCTTGCGTTGGTATCAGAGCAGTTCCAGTTGGTGAAGCTATGCTTTCATGTGTTCTATTAGACCATTATTTAATGAATAAAGCACAGTGTAGTTAATTAAAATTATTTTTGTTTTTGTAAAACAATATTTGAATTTAAAACATCTAAAACTTTTTCTTCGATTGAACTGGAGTCTAAATTTGCAACTTTATACATATTATCTGGTGTATCTTGATCTATAAAAATATCAGGAAGTGTCATTGATCTAAATTTTAAATTAGAGTCAATTAAGCCTTTTTTTGACAAAAAACTAACAACATGAGAACCAAAACCTCCAATAGACCCTTCCTCAATAGTTACAATTGCTTCATGAGTAGTAGCTAATTGCCAAATTAAATTTTCATCTAATGGTTTTGCAAATCTTGCATCTACTATGGTTATCTTAATACCTTTTTTTTTCAAATTTTCAGCTGCCTTTAATGTTTCGTTAAGCCTTGCACCAAAATTTAAAATTGCTAATTTGCTCCCCTCTTGAATAATTTTAGATTTACCTATTTCAATTTTTTCATTTATATTTGGTAAGGCTGTTCCTAACCCTAAACCTCTTGGATATCTAAATGCACACGGCCGATCATTTATTTCTGTTGAGGTATTAATAATTCTTACTAATTCAGCTTCATCACTAGCAGCCATTACTACAAAATTTGGTAATGTTGATAAATATGTTGTATCAAAACTTCCAGCATGTGTCGGCCCATCAGCGCCAACTAATCCTGCTCTATCTATTGCAAATCTTACAGGTAAACTTTGAATTGCAACATCATGAACTACTTGATCATAAGCCCTTTGTAAGAATGTTGAGTATATTGCTGCATAAGGTTTAAAACCTTCAGTTGCTAAACCAGCTGCAAATGTAACAGCATGTTGCTCTGCAATCCCAACATCAAAAGTTCTATTTGGAAATTCCTTACGAAAAATATCAAGACCAGTGCCGTCTGGCATTGCTGCAGTGATAGCAACTATTTTACTATCTTTTTTAGCATGTTGAACCAAAGTATTAGCAAATACTTTGGTATAAGATGGAATCGTACTTGAGCTTTTAGATTGTTCACCAGTCTCAACATTAAATTTTGTTACTCCATGGTAGTTATCTTTAGCTTTTTCTGCAAACGAATATCCTTTACCTTTTTTTGTTTTGATGTGAATTAAAATTGGACCATCATGCTTAGTGTCTCTTGCATTTTTTAAAATTGGCAGTAAGGAATTTAAGTCATGTCCATCAATAGGGCCAATATAATAAAAACCTAATGAACTGAACAGAGTTCCACCTGTTACAGCAGATCTAAGTAAATCTTCAGCTTTACCCGCTTTTGCACTAAATCTTTTTGAAAATGCTGATGTAATAAGCTTAATGGTTTCCCTTAAACTGAAATAAATTTTACCTGAAAAAATTTTAGCTAGGTACGTGCCCATTGCACCTACAGGTCTGGCAATTGACATATCATTATCATTTAAAATAACAATCATTTTAGTTTTAGATGCACCTGCGTTGTTCATCGCTTCATAAGCCATACCTGCACTGATAGCCCCATCTCCAATAACTGCTATAACGTTATCTGATTTATTTGATAGCTTGTTAGCTTCAGCTATTCCCAATGCTGAAGAAATTGAAGTTGAGCTATGTGCAGCTCCAAAGGGATCATATTCACTTTCACTTCTTTTTGTAAAGCCAGAAATACCTTTACCTTGTCTAAGTGTTCTAATTTTATCCTTTCTTCCAGTTATAATTTTATGGGGATAACATTGATGACCCACATCCCAAATTAATTTATCATTTGGTGTATTAAATATATAATGAAGTGCAACAGTGAGCTCAACTACACCAAGACTTGCTCCCAGATGCCCACCAGTGACTGACACTGCATCTATCACTTCTTCTCTTAACTCGTCAGATACCTTTTGAAGTTTTGTTTCTGGTATTTTCTTTAAATCTGATGGAAAATTTATTTTATCCAAATATTCGTATTTTTTTTTCATTTATTTCTATTTAAAATATACTCTAATGTTTCAGATAATTTCTTCGATTTTGAGCCATATTTTTTTAATTTATTATTTATTTTTAAAATTAATTTATTAGCATATTTAATAGTATTTTTATATCCCAGTAAACTAATTAGGGTTGCTTTTCCTTTAATTTTATCTTTTCCAGTTTTTTTTCCTGCAGCTAATAAACTGCCCCTATTATCAATAAGATCGTCAGCTACTTGAAATAGCAATCCTATATCTGCACCTATATTTTCAAATTTTTTGATTTCTTGTTTATTTTTTTTTTTAATTATTAAAGGAGCTACACAACAAAAAATAAAAAGTTTACCTGTTTTTTTTATTTCCATATCAACAATTTTTTTTTTTGAGACTTTTTTATGTTCAAAACTTAAGTCAAGGTATTGCCCGCCCGCTATACCAAGATGTCCTGAGCTTTCAGAAATCTTATTAATCAAACTAATCTTAATTTGGTCAGGAAGATTCAAGTCCTTATGACTCAAAATTTCAAAAGCCATAGTTAAAAGTGAATTTCCAGCTAATACTGCAGTGGACTCTCCAAATTTAATATGTGTCGATGGCTTACCTCTCCTAATTGAGTCGTTATCCATACATGGTAAATCATCATGTATTAGAGAGTATGCATGGATACATTCTACAGCTGCACCCAAAATAATTAGTGACTTGTAATTAACTTTAAATATTGACCCAATATCTATTAAAATTTTTGATCTAATTTTTTTTCCTCCAGAAAACAAACCGTATTTCATTGGTATTATTAACTCGGATTTTTTTTGTCTTTTAACAAATTTTGTTAAAAATAAATTCGTATCTTTTGCGATCTTATTTAATTTTTTTTGCATCTTTTTTAGAAGTAATTTTTGAGATACTTTCCTTTGTTTTTTCGTTTATATTTTTAACATTTTTTTGAAATTTTTTTTCAATGATATTATTAAGTTTTAATAAATTTTGATAATTTTCTATAGAATTTTCTAAATTCTTTTGATTTTCTAAATCTTCAATCATCTTATTGGCTTCTTTGGTTAGTTCCTCAAGAGAAAGAGAATTATAATCATTTGGTAAATTTTTATCTTTCATATAATAATCTCTGATAATACATGAAAATTAATCTTTCAAATATTAAAAAAGCTCAGAAATTACTAAATAAAAGTGAGTGTGTAGCAATACCAACAGAAACTGTTTATGGTCTTGCTGCAAACGCTTACTCTGATAAAGCATGTAAAAAAATATACAAACTTAAAAAAAGACCCAAAAATAATCCTCTTATAATCCATTATTTAAATAGTCAAATTTTGAAAAGAGATTGTAACTTTAATAAAGATTTTAAAAAACTTTATAAAATTTTTTGCCCTGGACCTATCACATTTATTTTAGATTTAAAAAAAAATTCAAAAATTTCCAAAATTGCAACTAATAAAAAAAATACTTTAGCTGTAAGATTTCCAAAACACCCTATTACGAGAAGCTTATTGAAAAAACTTAATTTCCCTCTGGCTGCACCTAGTGCTAATCTTTCTTCAAAAGTTAGTGCTGTAAGCTCTGCTCATGTTAAAGATGATTTTGGAAAAAAAGTGAAATATGTGCTTGAGGGTGGAAAGTCCTCAATAGGTCTAGAGTCCACAATAATCGATATCAGAAAAAAACCAAAAGTATTAAGATTAGGTGGAATTGAAATTTCAGCCATTGAAAAAAGTTTGAATAAAAAAATTATTATGGAAAATAATACTTCAAAAATTTCTTCTCCCGGTCAGTCTAAGCTTCATTACTCACCTGGAATACCAATAAGACTAAATGTTAAAAAAGTTTGTAAAGAAGAAGCTTATCTATTGATTAAAAAAGGATCAAAAAAAAAACCAAATTTTTATTTTTTATCAAAAAATGGAAATTTAAAAGAAGCTGCAAAAAACTTATATAACACTTTAAGAAAAATTAAAAAAGACAAATATAAATCTATTGCTGTAAGTAAAATTCCTAACAAAGGATTGGGAAAGACTATTAATGATAGATTAAAAAGAGCTTCTAAATTTTAATGTCTACACAACTTGAAGTAATAGAATTATCCAAAACTTATCATCGCAAGGATGCTGTAAAAAATATTTCTTTCAAAATAAAAAAAAATGAAATAATTGGAATTCTTGGTCCCAATGGTTGTGGAAAAACTACTACGATTGGAATGATCTTGGGGTTATTAAAGCCTACAAAAGGAAGAGTGTTAATTAATAATCTTGAAATTGAAACTAAGAGAGTTGATTTATTGAACAATTTAAATTTTATATCTCCATACATAGAATTACCCAAAAAGCTTACAGTAAAACAAAATCTAGAGGTGTATGCTAGACTTTATGATGTAAAAAATCTAAAATCAAAAATTGACTATCTTGTTGAAGAGCTTAGGCTTAATGAAATTATATTTAAGATTACTGGTGAACTTTCCTCTGGTCAAAAAAATAGGGTAAGTCTTGCTAAGTCAATAATTAATGATCCAACAGTATTACTACTTGATGAGCCAACTGCATCTCTTGATCCAGAAACTGGAGACTTTGTCAGAGGTTTTTTAGAAAATTATCAAAAAAAAAGTGAAGCTTCAATTTTACTTGCTTCACATAACATGGCTGAAGTAGAGAGATTGTGTTCATCTGTTTTAATGATGAAAAATGGAACTATAATTGATCGTGATAGCCCAAAAAAATTAATAAAAAAACATGGCAGAGAAAATTTAGAGGAAGTTTTTCTGAAACTTGCAAGAGAAAAAAATGAATTTAAATAAAATGTATGGCCTTTTTTTAAGGCACTTTTTTCTCATTAAAAGTTCTTTACCAAGAATTTTAGATCTTATTTACTGGCCTACAATACAGATAATTCTTTGGGGATTTATTTCGAAATTTTTTTCTATGTATAGTGAATATTATAATAATACTCTTGGAATCATTCTAACATGTGCAATTCTTTATGATATTCTTTTTAGGTCAAGTATAAGTTTTAATATGCTTTTTTTAGAGGAAATATGGAGTAGAAATTTTACAAATTTATTTATAGCCCCTTTAAAAATAAAAGAAATAATAGTTGCATTAATTTTTACAGCTTTAATAAGGACATTAATTGGACTTGTACCGGCTATTATTTTAACCGCTCCACTATTTGGTGTTTCAATTTTAAAGTTAGGTTTTCCCCTATTCTTATTATTCTTAAGTCTATACATTTTTGGAATAACTTTAGGGTTGTTTGTAAGTGCTGGTCTTTTAAGATTTGGTCCATCTTTTGAAAATATTGCTTGGTCATCTTTATTTCTTTTAGCTCCATTAGGCTGCATATATTATCCTATAGAAATTCTTCCACATTTTTTTCAAATTATAGCAAAAGGTTTACCACTGGTTTATATTTTTGATGAAACAAGGAATATTTTATTAAATGGTTTTGTGAATTATGAATACTTAATACATGCTTATTTATTAAACCTCTTCTATTTAATAGTTGGAATAAGTTTATTCTATTTTTCTTATTTAAAAGCTCGTGTTAAAGGGACTTTAATAAATATGGGTGAATAATTGGCGCGCCTGCTAGGAGTCGAACCCAGAACCTCCTGATCCGAAGTCAGGCGCTCTATCCAGTTGAGCTACAAGCGCATATGATATTAATATAACATTTTATGGAAAAAAAAATAAATTTGATAGTTAAAGAGGAGGATAAAGGCATACGAGTTGATGTTTTTATCAACAAAAAGGAAGATGATATTAGCAGAACAAGGATCAAAAATTTAATTTTAGACAATAAATTAAAGTTGAATAATAAAATTTTAGCTGACCCTTCCAAAAGATTGTCAATTGGAGATACTTTAGAATTAAACATACCAAAGCCGAAGAAAGCTTCCCTCAAGCCTTACAAATATAAACTTGATATAATATATGAAGATGATGATTTAATTGTTTTGAACAAGCCTGCTGGTATTGCAATGCATCCTGGGGCAGGAAATCTTGATAATACAGTCGTGAATGCTTTAATGAATTATAATAAAAAGTTTTTATCTAATATTGGTGATGAATTGCGGCCAGGTATAGTGCACAGGATTGATAAAAATACGTCTGGCTTGGTTGTTATTGCAAAAAATAATAAAACTCATGAACACTTGTCATCACAATTTAACAAACATACTATCAAAAGAATATACCAATTATTAATATGGGGTAAAATTAGACCTTCAAGAGGAAGGATTGAAACTTTGATCACTAGAAGTTCAAAGAATAGACAATTAATGGAAGTGAGCAAAATAAAAGGTAAAAAAGCAATTACGAATTACAAAACATTAGAAATTTTTGAAAATAAGAATGCTCCAACTATGAGTTTTTTGGAATGTAAATTAGAAACTGGTAGAACTCACCAAATAAGAGTTCACATGAAACATCTTGGGAATAGCATAGTTGGCGATGATAAATATAAAAAAAAATTTAAAAAAATTAAAAATATTGATTCATTGTTAGAAAATAAAATAACAAAATTAAACAGACAATTTCTTCATGCAAAAATTATTGGTTTTACACATCCAATAAAAAATAAAGAAATGACATTTAGTGCAATTTTGCCACAAGAACTTGAGATAATTTTAAAAATGCTAAGAAATACAAGCAAATAAAATATTGAAAAATATAAAATATTAATTAGATAAGCTGTGTATGAATGCAAGTTTTAATAATAATTTACCTATTTTAAGTAATGAGGGTGGACTTTCTGCATACTTAGAACAAATTAAAAAATTTCCAATGTTAGATGCTGAGGAAGAATACATGCTAGCCAAAAATTGGAGAACAACTGGTAACATTAAATCTGCTGAAAAACTTGTGACTAGTCATCTTAGATTGGTTGCAAAAATTGCAATGGGTTACAAGGGTTATGGTTTACCTGTAAATGAGATGATTTCAGAGGGAAATGTTGGTTTGATGCAAGCAGTAAAGAAATTTGAGCCAGAAAAAGGATTTCGATTAGCTACATATGCAATGTGGTGGATTAAAGCTTCAATTCAAGAATATATTCTTAGATCATGGAGTTTAGTAAAAATTGGAACAACCACTGCACAAAAAAAACTTTTTTTCAATCTCAAGAAATTAAAAAATCAAATTGCTCCTCAATCTGAGGGAGATTTAAAAAATGAACATGTGGAAGAAATTGCTAATAAACTGGATGTTAGTAAAGACGAAGTTGTGTCAATGAATCGTAGACTCTCAGGAAAAGAATTTTCATTAAATATGCCAATTGGTGAGGACGGTGATGAGTGGCAAGATTGGTTGGTAGATAAAGAGTTAGACCATGATCTAAAATTTGCACATCACGAAGAAATGAAACAAAGAAAAGATTTACTTAAAGATTCAATTAAAGTTTTAAATGAAAGAGAAAAAGAAATACTATACTCAAGAAGATTAAATGATAATCCATCTACGTTAGATGAATTGAGTAAAAAATATAAAATTAGCAGAGAAAGAGTAAGACAAATAGAAAATAAAGCATTTGAAAAATTACAAAAACATATGCTATTGTTAGCAAAATCCAAAAACCTACTTACAGCTAACTAAATATCAAAAGGATTTTCAATCAAAATTGTATCTTCTCGTTCAGGACTTGTTGAAATGCTTGATATCTTAGAGCCAATAAAATCTTCAATAGCAAAAATATATTTTTTTGCATTTTCAGGAAGTTCATTTATATTTTTTATACCATTTGTTGAAGTTTTCCATCCTGGAAAAATTTTATAAATTGGTTTAATCTTTAGCTGATCTTCAACAGCTGCTGGAAGATAATCAATCATTTTACCATTAAGATCATATTTGATACAGATCTTTATTTCTTCCAATTCATCCAACACATCTAATTTCGTTAATGCAATACCATCAATACCTGAGATTTTGATCGTTTGTCTAACCAAGACTCCATCGAACCATCCACATCTCCTCTTGCGGCTTGTAACTGTGCCAAATTCTTTACCTCTTGTGCCCAATAATTCACCAATTTTATCTTTTAACTCTGTTGGAAAAGGACCCTCGCCTACTCTTGTTGTATATGCTTTTGTAATTCCTAGCACATAATTAATTGAGTTTGGGCCGCAACCTGTACCCGTTGCTGCACTTGATGCTACAGTATTAGATGATGTTACAAATGGATATGTACCATGATCAACATCAAGAAGTATCCCTTGAGCTCCTTCGAACAAAATTTTTTTTTTTTGTCTTTTAAATTGATCAATTTTAAGCCAAACAGGCTGTGAATATTTAAGAATTTTTGAAGAAATTTCTAATAAATCCTTTTTTAATTTATCTTTTTGAAACGTTTCTTTCCCTAAGCCTTTCCTAATTGCATTATGATGCATCAAAACTGATTCTAATCTTTGATCTAAATTTTTTTCTGACCTTAAGTCCATAACCCTGATTGATCTTCTTCCTATCTTATCCTCATAAGCAGGGCCTATACCTCTTCTCGTAGTTCCAATTTTCCCTTTTCCAGCAGCATCCTCACGGATTTCATCCATTTCTTTATGAAATGGTAAAATTAAATTAGCGGACTCAGAGATTATTAAATTTTCTTCACTTACCTCTACTCCTTTAAGTTTAATCTCTTTAATTTCCTCTAACAAAGCCCATGGATCAATGACAACCCCATTACCAATTACAGAAATCTTATTTTTTCTTACAATTCCAGATGGAAGCAATCTTAATTTATATGTAACACCGTCTATTACAAGTGTATGGCCAGCATTATGACCACCTTGAAACCTTACAACTATATCTGCTTGTTCTGATAACCAATCTACAATTTTACCTTTTCCTTCATCCCCCCATTGAGAACCAACAACAGCAATATTTTTCATTATTTAAATCTTTTTATTACTTTCATAGAATTGAGGTGATTAATTGGTCCATTTCCTTTTCCATAATTTGGATTAGTTAATATTGCAGAATTTACATATTTAATTCCAAGCTCACAAGCCTTCTTAATAGTTTTTCCACATGAGTAAAAGGTCGTAATTGCACTTGACAAAGTACAACCAGTTCCATGAGTATTTCTTGTTTTGTATCTTTGATTACTAAAGATTTTAAAATCCAATTTATTAAATAAAATATCCTCAACTTTTTTTGTATTTAAATGACCTCCTTTTATCAAAACATTTTTAGCCCCATATTTTATTAATTCATTTGCTGCCAAGATCATATCTTGTTTATTTTTAATTCTCATTTCTGTTAAAACTTCAGCTTCTGGTATGTTAGGTGTTATCAATTCAACTTTACTAATTAAATTTTCTCTTAATATTTCTATAGCACTTCTGTCTATCAATCTTGATCCATCTTTAGCAACCATCACAGGGTCTAATACTATTTTTTTAATTTTGAGCAATTTAATTGATTCTAAAACTTTTTTAATTACATCCTTAGAATGAAGCATTCCAATTTTAATTGCATCAGGTTTTATATCATTAGCAGAAAAAATTATCTGTTTTTTAATATCATTAGGTTGCAATGGGATAACAGATTTTACTCCTAAAGTGTTTTGTATTGTTACAGCTGTAATGGCTGTCAGGGCATAAGAACCTAAACTTGTGATCGTTTTTATATCTGCTTGAATTCCAGCTCCTCCAGATGAGTCTGAGCCTGCAATAATTAGTATTTTTGATTTAGGTTTCAAATTAGTTTAAAGATCTTTTGACAATATTTATACATTTTTTTAATAATACTATATTACTAGACTCCCCCATAATTCTGATTTTGGGCTCTGTGCCAGATTTTCTTATCAGCATTCTACCTTTATTTTTTATTAATTTCTCTGATTTCTTTATTGCCAATTTACATTTTTTTGAATTAATAATAGACTTATCTTTTACTTTAATATTTTCAAGAATTTGTGGTATTGGTTTAAATTTATTTAATAATTTGCTAGCCTTTAGTCCTTTCCTCATTGAAAATAAAATTTCTAATCCAACTAATAGCCCATCACCTGTAGTTGCAAATTTTCCAAGTATTATATGTCCTGATTGTTCACCGCCTAAATTAAAATTATTTTTTTGCATTTTTTCCTTAACATATCTATCTCCAACATCAGCTCTAATAAACTTTATTTTTTGATCTTTAAAATAATTTTGTAATCCATAATTAGACATCATGGTTCCAATTACTCCACCTTTTAGTATTTTTTTTCTTTTCCACCTTTTTGCAAGAGTTGCGATTATTTGATCTCCATTTATGATTTTTCCATTTTCATCAGATATAATTATTCTATCAGCATCACCATCTAATGAGATTCCTATATTTGCCTTATATTTTCTTACTAAAGATCTAATCTTATTTGGGAAAGTTGATCCACAATTATCATTGATATTAAAACCATTAGGAGATGTGCCAAATTGATAAACTTTGGCTCCCAAACTTCTCAAAAGTTTTGGGCCAGATTTGTAACCTGCTCCATTAGCACAATCTATTGCAATTTTCATTCCCTTAAGACTAAATTTTTTTGGAAAATTACTTTTTAAAATTTTGATATAAATATCATTAGCATTCTCGAGCCTTTTTACTCTTCCAAGAGTTTTAGGTTCAGAAAGGTTTTTAACAATTCTTGAATCTATTAATTTTTCAATTTTTTTTTCAATTCTATCTGATAATTTTAAGCCATCTGGACCAAATAATTTTAAGCCATTGTCATAAAATGGATTATGAGATGCGGTTATCATTATTCCTAAATTCGCTTTCATCTTTTTTGTTAACATCGCAAGCCCATTTGTTGGTAAAGGTCCAAGTGTATAAACATGCATTCCAGCAGAAGCTAGTCCAGATACTAAAGCAGGTTCTAATGTATATCCTGAAAGCCTAGTGTCTTTTGCAATAATTGCTGTTTGTTTTATTTTTTTTTGATTCTTAAAATATGTACCCGCAGCTAAACCAAATTTGAAAAACATTTCACCATTTATTTTAGCTTGATTTACTCGACCCCTTATTCCATCGGTTCCAAAATATTTCTTTGACATTTTAATATTTTAGAGATTTAAAAACTTTTAAACTTTGTTTTACTTCATTTACATCATGAACTCTTAAAATTTGAACTCCTTGCATAAGTGCGCATATACCAGATGATATAGTTCCTCCTAATCTTTCTTTACTATCATTTACTCCAGATAAGCTTTTAATAAATCTTTTTCTTGAAGTTCCTAACATTACAGGAAAACCAAGTGAGTGAAAAATAGAAATATTTCTTAATAAGGTAATATTATGTTTCAAGTTTTTACCAAATCCTATGCCAGGATCCAAAATTATATTATTATGCCTAATACCTTTTGCTCTTAAATATTTAATTTTCTCATCAAAAAAATCATAAATGTCTAAAAGAACGTTATTGTATTTTGGATTTTTTTGCATTGTTTGAGGACTACCCTGCATATGGTGAATTACAAAAGGAATTTTTTTTTTCTTTAAAATTTCGACTGTTTTATGATCGTATTCAAGACCTGATACATCATTTATTAAATTTATTCTATTTTCTATACCTTTTTTCATGATGATACTTTTTCTTGTATCTAATGAAATAAATTTTCTCAATTTTTTAATTTTAGACAAAGTTGGAAAAATTCTTTTCCATTCGATATCTACACCTATCTCTTTAGAACCAGGGTTTGTAGCTTCACCTCCTATATCTATTATGTCACATCCATCCTTAATTAATTTTTTTGCATGTCTTTCACCTAAATTTTTTTTATTATACTTACCACCATCGGAAAAACTATTTGGAGTTAAATTAAGAACACCCATTAAAATCGGCAAATTAGAAAGTTTTAGCCCTTTTATTTTTTTTCTTTTAGAAATTTGTTTGATATCAAATAAAATTTTTTTTTTTATTGATGTTTTGAGTTCATTTAACTTTTTTATATGAACATATTTCTTATTTTTTCTTGATATAATTTCAATCATATCAAATGAAAGTAATTTGTTTCCATGTAATGGAATTGATAGTTTTCTTTTTACTTTATCTTTTGAAATTGATCCGTAATAAAAATTACACGCCTTTGTGTAATATTTTGTCATTAAATATTAATGAACAATTTTTGGTTTAAGTCCCATTGCACTTAAAGCAGAGCCTTTTTCATCTTCGACATTTAAATTTTGTTTGTCAGCAGGATAGATATTCTTGTTGATTAAATTTTCAATTTCTTCACCTGTTAAAGTTTCATAGGTTAACAATGCTTTTGCTAATTTGTGTAAATCATCTATCTTTTCAGTTAAAACTTTTCTAGCTCTTTCATAACCCTTGTCGACTATTTTTCTTATTTCAGAATCAACTTTTCTTGCTGTCTCCTCTGACATGTTTTGTTGTCTTGCAACTGATCTTCCTAAAAATACCTCCTCCTCATTTTCACCATATGCAACTGGCCCTAATTCTTCACTTAATCCTGCGCGCATAACCATTGCTCTAGCTCTTTTTGTTGCTTGCTCAATATCACTCGCTGCTCCAGTGGTTACCTTGTTTTCACCAAAAATTATTTCTTCTGCTACTCTTCCACCCATTGCAATGGCTAATTGTGCATGCAACTGTTCTCTAGTTTGTGAAAGTTCATCTCTCTCTGGTAATTGCATCACCATACCAAGGGCTCTTCCCCTTGGAATAATTGTTGCTTTATGGATTGGGTAAGCCGCACTCTCATTAATAGTAACAATCGCATGACCTGCCTCGTGATAGGCTGTCAGAGTTTTCTCCTCCTCAGTCATCACCATAGATCTTCTTTCAGAACCCATCATAACTTTATCTTTAGCATCCTCAAATTCGGTCAGAGTCACAATCCTTTTATTTTTCCTAGCGGCCAATAACGCCGCCTCATTAACCAAGTTCGCT
>CACJWU010000019.1 GCA_902597215.1 uncultured Pelagibacteraceae bacterium
AATTATTATTACACCTTCATTAGTATCAAAACCATCCATTTCAACTAAAAGTTGGTTAAGCGTCTGTTCTCTTTCATCATTGCCTCCACCTAATCCAGCTCCTCTACTTCTCCCAACTGCATCTATCTCGTCAATAAAAATTATGCAAGGTGAATTTTTTTTTCCTTGTTCAAACATATCCCTAACTCTTGATGCACCTACGCCTACAAACATTTCGACAAAATCAGATCCAGATATTGTAAAAAAAGGTACACCGGCTTCTCCGGCTATAGCTCTTGCAAGTAATGTTTTCCCTGTACCTGGTGGTCCAACTAATAAAGCACCTCTTGGGATTTTACCTCCTAATCTACTAAATTTTTTCGGATCTTTTAAAAACTCAACTATCTCCTCAACTTCTTCTTTTGCCTCTTCTACTCCAGCTACATCATTAAAAGTAACTTTTCCTTTAAGTTCATTCATCATTTTTGCTTTTGATCTTCCGAAACCCATTGCTCCACCTTTTCCTCCTTGCATTTGTCTCATAAAGAAAATCCAGACGGCAATTAGCAACAACATTGGGAACCAAGAAAGCAAGACACCAAATAAAGAGGGCATTTTTTCCTCGATAGGTGCTGCTGAAATACTTACGCCTTTATCAGAAAGCTTTTCAATTAAATTTGGATCATTTGGCGAATATGTTGAAAAACTATTTCCATTGGAATAGACACCTTTGATGTTATTTCCTTGAATTTCAACTTTTAAAACTTCTCCATTATCGACAGACGTTAAAAATTCAGAAAATATTACCTTATTTCCTCCACGAATATTAGTCTGGGGATTTTTAAACATATTATACAATCCAATAGTTAAGAAAACTATTATTGCCCACATCGCAAGATTTTTAAAATTCATAGGTATAAAATAAGAATTATTCTAAATTAAACAAGTGACAATTTTGCTTCATAATGCTCAAATTTTATGTTCTTTTGCTATAATCACTGACTTATTTACTTTTTTTATCACACAACCACCCAGGGTTGCTTTTGAAAAATTTTTTTCACGAATTTGTAATATGATTTTATCTAATTTCTTTCCTCTAACATGGTAATAGTTTTTACTAATCATTTTAAGGACATTGGAAAAAGATCTAAATACTATCTCATTAGGTTGATGAAAAAAATCCATACTCAAAATTGATTGATTTTTCTTTAAATAAAAAAATGAATTTTCTTCTAAATTTTTGTTAACAAAAAATTTAATTGCAGAGTCTGTAGATTGTAGGTTTTTAAGAGTATTAAAAAGTTTTTTATTATCTAATCCTTCTTTTTCAAGTTCTGTAAGAAGATTCCTTACTCGTACTCTCAAAAACTTATTGTCATAATTTGAAGGATCTTTTACACAAAAATTGAATATGAATTTTGAAATAAACACTAAATCTTTTTTATTTAAATCAAGTAAAGGCCTCAAAATATTAATATTTCTAATTTTAGATGCTTTATTAAAAGATACTAATCCTCTTAAGCCACTTCCCCTTAGTATCCTTATAAAAAAATTTTCAAACAAATCATTTTGGTGATGGGCAAAAAGAAGGTTATTAACTCCTAATTTTTCACATTTTGATAATAATAACTCGTATCTTTTTTTTCTTGCTAAAGATTGAATATTTTTCTTTGGTTTTATACCTCTCCAAGTAAGAATCTCTACCTTTATATTAAATTTAGCTAAAATTTTTTTTACAGTATTAGCCTCTAAAGTAGACTCATTTCTTAATTTATGATCAACAATAAAGAATTTTACATTCAAACTATTTTTAATTGAATATATTTTTGCTAAATAAGATAAAGCTAAACTATCTGCTCCACCAGATAAAGCTACAATGAAGTTACTATTTATCCTTAGAGAATTTTCAAAAATTTTATAAATTTTTTTAATTTTTTTATTTTTTAAATTATTATCTATGGATTTATGAATTTTTACATTCAAATTTTTGAGATTCATATTTAGCTTTTTGGATCACAGATTGTTTTGCCTCTGGATATTGTTTTTCCACACCATTTATCATTTTACATCCTTGATCTTTTTCACCAATTTGAACCATTGAGACACCAAGCTTAAGTAAATTTATAGGAGCTTTTTGGCCTTTTGGATACTTTTGATATCCTTCTAAATAAGCTGAAGCAGCATCAGTATAAAGTTGCCTAATTCGAAATGTTTCAGCATACCAATATTGTGCATTACCTGCTAAGTCATGATTTGGATTTGTCTCAACGAATTCTCGAAATGCTCGTTCAGCAGTTGAATAATCTCCAACTTTTAAAAAACTGGTAGCAAACTCATATTGTTTATCTGGAGAAACTTTTGGCAATATCTTTTCTTCTGCTTGAAAAGTTTCTGTAACTATTGTTGCAGTTGTGTCTATAGATTGTGTTTTTTGTAAACTTTCATTCGTTGATGTATCTTTGTAAGAAATTGATCCTAAATCTTGAGGTTGAGAACTTCCAGGCAAAAGTTTTTCATCATCAGATTTTTTAGAAACTTTTTTTAAATTTCCTTCACTTACTAATTCTCTCTCTAAATCTTGAAAACGTAATTGATTGTCAGCTTGTACTTTGGACAATCTATTAGATAATTTATCTAATTTAAAATTTATTTCTTCAAACTTATTTGTTAGTTGTTGAAATTGATTTTCTATTTCTGAGAGTTTTAAAAGATGTCGTGTAAGAACATCCTCTGAATTGGTTTTAGATACAAGTTCCGAATTATTGAAAGTCATATTATCAGGTTCTGCTGAACTTGAGTAAACCGCTTTTTCAAGAGTTTTAATATCGTTTTGAATTTTTTTTAATAGTTCATTAATATTATTATTTTCAGCATAGGAAACATTTAAATTAAAAAAACACATTAATAAAACTAATTTAAATAAATAAGTTTTAAATAATATTTTCATTGCCTAGCTTATGGTTAAAATAATGGCAAAAAAAAGACCCAAAAACACATAGCGTTTAAGGGTCTTTAATTTTTTTAAAAAACTAATTAGCTTTTACAGTAACAGATCTTCTGTTTTTTGACCAAGCTAAAGGATTAGATCCTGAGTCAACTGGTCTCTCTTTCCCATAACTCAAAACTGAAATTCTGTCCGAGGAAATCCCATAAGTCATTAAATAATCTTTAGCAGCATTGGCTCTTCTTTCACCAAGAGCTAAATTGTATTCTCTAGTTCCTCTTTCGTCAGCATGACCTTCTAAAACAATTGTAATTTTAGAATTCTTTCTTAGCCACGCAGCTTGTTTTCTTAAAGTTTCTCTAGATGCAGTAGTTAAAACTGACTCGTTTGTAGCAAAAAAAACTCTGTCAGGTACTCCTGAAGCTAAATATTCAACTGTGTCAGTGCCAGTGTAAACATCTCCTTGCATTTGTCCTGTAGATTTTTTTGAAGTAGCACATGCAGAAA
Organism: uncultured Pelagibacteraceae bacterium; assembly: GCA_902597215.1. GTDB lineage: Bacteria > Pseudomonadota > Alphaproteobacteria > Pelagibacterales > Pelagibacteraceae > Pelagibacter. The sequence continues at coordinate 3,431 of CACJWU010000019.1, forward strand.
GTGCAAAACATGTTACGATTATTAAAAATCCATTTTTTAGAATTTTGTTTAATTTCATTATTGCTCCTTGATCAATATTTCTAATACTTAACTTTTTCACAACTAATTAGATGTTTCAAGTTAAAAAATCAAGATAATATTGATTAATTACTTAATAAAGATGACCATGATGGGTCTGATGCATCAGTCGGCGTGTTTACAAGCCTTTCATTGTACCCAGTCAAATCAATAGACCATAATTTTGCTGAAAAACCCTCACCCTTATCATCAGTCTCAGTTTCTCTGTAAAAAATAAGCACTCTTCCATTTGGAGACCATGATGGTGCTTCTTGATAAAAGTTTTCAGTCAACAATCTTTCTCCAGATCCATCCGTTCTCATCACACCAATATAAAATTTTCCTTTGTGAAGTTTAGTAAAAGCTATTAAATCACCTCTTGGAGACCAAACTGGAGTTCCATATAAACCTTTACCAAATGAAATTCTTTTTACTCCACTTCCATCATTTTTCATTATATAGATTTGTTGATATCCACTCCTATCAGAATTAAAGCAAATATACTTTCCGTCTGGTGAGTAGGAAGGGGAAGTATCGATTGAAGGATGATTAGTAATTTTTTCTACAATTCTATTTTCCAAATCCATTGTATAAATATCTGAATTACCATCTTTTGCAAAACTCATGATTATCTTTTTTCCATCAGGTGAAAATCTAGGGGCGAATGTCATGCCTGGAAAGTCACCAACCACTTCTTGCATACCTGTTTCAATGTCCAAAAGATATACTCTAGGTAAATTTCTGAAATATGATAAGTAGGTTACCATTTGACTTGTGGGATTAAATCTTGGAGTAAGAACAAGCTCATTTCCTAAAGTTAGAAATTTATTGTTTGCACCATCTTGGTCCATGATTGCTAACTTTTTAATTCTTCTAGTTTTTGGTCCTTCTTCTGCAACATAAATAATTCTAGTATCGAAATAACCTCTCTCTCCAGTTAATCTCTCATAAACTTTATCTGTAATTATATGACCCACACGTCTCCAATTAGTTGGAACAGTTGTGAATGCTAAGGCCATCATCTCTTTTGCAGCTAAAACATCCCACAATCTAAACTCAACTCTGAGTTTTTCATCTATAAAATTTACTTTTCCAGTTATTAAGGCTTGAGCTTTTATTAAATTCCAATCTTCAAATCTTGGTTTTAAATTAGCGATATCAGGTGCTTGAAGAAATGCATCTTTATTAAGAGGATTAAATAAACCAGATATTTTTAAGTTATTTTCTACAATTGTTGATATCTCTGAACCAATATCTTTTTTTTTTAAAATCTTTTCAAAGGTCTGTTTAGATTTTTCATCAATCGAAAGTGGTGATACTGCTATTGGAAGTGGATTTAAATTTCCTCTAGTTATATCAACCTCAATCAAAGCTAGTGCTTTATATGGAATAAGAGTCAATAATAAAAATAATACAATTCTCAACATAAAAAACTCTAGCCTTCTAACATCTCTCTTGCATCAAAATTAAGTTGTAATTCTTTCCATCTTTCGTATCCAGTTGTTGGCACTCTAAGAGGTTGACATAATTTTACAGCTCTTAAAGCACTTTCTGCTAGAACTTTATAAAATCCTTGACCAGGTTTATTCATTCTAGCATGATCAACAATTTCTGTTTGTGAAACCGTTCCATCTGGATTCAATTTTAATTTTATTCTAACTAATAAATTTTCATTATATGGTAATCCAAGAGGTATACTCCAACATCCAAATATCTGAGCTTTTAACGCATCCTCCTCACTTAGCGAAAGACCTGAGGAACTAACATTTTTTTTTTGATCTTGGGTAATTTTGTCTGTTTTATTTATGGTTTCAGCACTTTCAACTTTTGATTTATCAATTAAAGCAGCAATATTATTAGGATCAAATAATTCATCTTTTTCAAATTCAGAAACTTGTTTCACTTCATTATCAATTTTTTCGGGATTTTGTTTATCCTCTTTTATTTTCTCTACTTTTTTTATGTCATCATTTGGCATTGGCACTGCATCTGGTTTAATTTTTTTTACTTTTTTAGGAGGAGCTTGCTCTGAAACTAACTTTTTTTCTTTTTCTTTGATTTTTTCAATAATTTTTTTTGCTTTTGGAGCAAATGGAATATTTGTCTTATCTGTAATTTGAATTAATTCTACAGACACTATAGGAGGTAAATCAATTGGTTTTTTTGCTAAGAATGGTAAGCTTACGGCTGTAATCATAATAATAATAAAATGTAAAACAGAGGAAATTATTATACTCCTATTCACTTTATTTCTACCTTTCTTTATAAGGTTCAGATATGAGAGCTACTTTTGTGAATCCAGATCCTGATAAAAGCCCCATAATTTCTAGAACTCTACCATAGTTAATAGTTTTATCTCCCCTTACATAAATTCTTGTATCTGTCCTATTTTTTGAAACAGCTAAAACCTTTGCAATAATTTTTTCATATTCGACTTTTGATTCTTGAATAAAAATTTCACCCTTAGAATTAATTGTTAAAGTTAAAGGTTCAGCTTCCTCTGGAAGGGAGTCAGCTGAACTTTCTGGTAAATCAACTTGCACCCCAACAGTAAGTAAAGGTGCTGTTACCATAAATATTATTAAAAGAACTAGCATCACGTCAACAAATGGGGTAACATTTATTTCGCTCATTGGTTCTTTTGATGAACGATTTAATTTAAAAGCCATCTGATTAGATAATTGTTAAAAACCTTTTTGAAAAATTCTCTAATCTTTGTGAATACTTAATTGAGTCATTATTAAACTTATTATATGCTATAACTGCAGGTATCGCTGCCAACAAGCCCAATGCTGTTGCAAAGAGAGCTTCTGCAATTCCAGGTGCAACTATCGCAAGACTTGTATTTCTAGAAATGGCAATTGATTGGAATGAATTCATTATTCCCCAAACTGTTCCAAACAAACCTATGAACGGTGCAGTGGAACCTACTGTTGCTAAAAAAGTAAAACCTTTACTAATTTTATTCATTTGCTTTTCTATGCCTGTTTCCAGCATTGTTGTCATTCTTGAGCTTAAATCTGTTCTTGTTTTTTTTTTTAATAAATTTTGCATTGCATCTTTAAAAACTAAAGCCATCGGGTCCTGAATATTTGCTGGAAGATTATTATAAAAAGATTCTGCAGATTTTGAATTCCAAAACTTAGTCTCAAACTCTTCTGTAGATTGATTAATTTTTTTAAATAATCTAAATTTTTCTATAATGACTGCCCAAGAGTATATTGAGCAAGCAATTAAAAGAATAATAACTGATTTTACAATGATATCAGCTCTTACAAATAAATTCATCAGCGAAAAATCAGCACTTGATGCTAAACCAACTGCTTGAGTCGAAATATCAGCTTCCATGATGTCTTCTCACACTTAAATGTGTCATGAATTTGTCTTTTAAAGTTTGTTTTAATCCTCTTTTTTGTAAGTTTCGTAATAAAAATTTGCGATTAAAATTGCATCAGCTTTATTAGAGTCCTTTTTTTTTGATAATTGGGAAGAAAAATAAGGAAATATCTCTATTGCTCTAGTTCTGCTAGCATCTTTTTGAGAGTTCAAAAGATTAAAATACTTTTTCCATCTTGCTGGTCTAACAAAATACATTGGTAACTCCATTGCAGAGCACAAACCTTTTAAAATTCCAAATGACTGACCAAAATTAAACATACTTGTAACACCCTGTCCTGGCATAGCCGAAACTTGTTCTATAACAACTCTTACATTATGTTTTTCAATTTTTGAAACTCTCTTCAAAATTTCGTTATGAATTTGTGATCCGTTTACTTGTTTTTTATTTTTTTTTCCATCTGTCATTGTTGGCATATCAATAACATCTAAAATTTTACCGTCTTTAAAGAAACAGATTGATCCAGATAAACCAGGGTCTATACCAATAATTATCATAATTTAACTCTCAAATTTAGCATTTGAATAAATATTTTGAACATCATCATTATTTTCTAGTGTCTCAAAAAAAGTTATTAAATCATCACTTCTTTCTTTTGGAATATTAATACTATTGATTGGTATCCATTCAATCTCTGTTGAAATGAAATTATTGATATTTTTTTCCAATTCTTTTTTAACAGTGTAAATTTCGTTTTTTGAACACTGAATTTCATGCGTGTCTCCTGAGGTTTTGCACTCATCTGCTCCTGCATTTATAGCCAATTCCAAAATATCTTCTTCTGAGATCTCTTTTTTTTCAATTTTGATTATTCCAATCTGAATAAAGTTGTGAGAAGCTGAACCCTGTGTACCTAGATTTCCACCAGCTTTTTGAAATATTGTTCTAATACTTGATGCAGTTCTATTTTTATTGTCAGTCAATGCTTCAATTATAACTGCAACTTTTTCTGGTCCAAATCCCTCATATCTTAAATTTTCAAAATTTGACTCCGTATTCTGAGAAGATTTATCTATGGCTCTTTCTATGTTATCCTTTGGCATATTTGCTGACCTTGCAGCTTGAATAGCGGATCTCAATCTAGGATTTATCGAAGGATCTTTGTCTCCTAATTTTGCTGCAACAGTAATCTCCTTAGATAGTTTAGAAAAAATTTTAGATCTAAGCTTATCAGCTTTTCCTTTTTTATGTTTTATTCCTGCCCAATGAGAGTGTCCCGCCATAAATTAAATATCTTTAGTTAACTGACCTCCAAAAATATAGCTTTCAATCTTATTTGCTAATCCAGTTTTTATATTACAATCAACTATAACGCCACTTAAAGTAGCTTCACCTTTTGCTGGAAAATGTTTAACAGAATCTTTTTTCATAAATCTATTCAGTGAATTTTCTTTATTCATACCAATCACTGAGTCATAATCTCCACACATACCTGCATCTGATTGATAAGCAGTTCCATTTTTTAAAACTCTTGCATCGTTAGTCGGGATATGAGTATGAGTGCCAATAACTAAAGTTGCTTTTCCATCAAAAAAATGTCCAATAGCATTTTTTTCACTTGTTATTTCACCATGAAAATCAACTACTAAAAAGTCATAATCTTTTTTTAATTCATATTTACTCAGAAATTTTTTAGAAGTTTCAAAGACATCATCACATTTTTTCATAAAAACATTTCCCATAAGATTTAATACCCCAATTTTTAAATTATCTTTAACATCAAAGATTTCAAAACCACTCCCAGGTGCTGGCTCAAACAGATTTTTTGGTCTTAACAATCGATTTTCTCTGTTGATAAATTCCATTATTTCTTTTTGATCCCATACATGATTACCAGTTGTTATAACATTAACACCAAATTTAAAAAAATTTTCACATATTGATTGCGTCAAACCTACTCCTGAGCTATCTGAATTTTCTCCATTAACAATTACAAAATCAAGTTTGTGTTTTTCTATTTGTTTTGAAAGGTTATCTTTAATTTTTAGATATCCAGCATCTCCAACGACATCACCTAAAAATAAAATTCTCATCTAACTTTAATCCTTCTCAGTAATAACAAAATCTAATTTGATGTCATATTTATTGATTGGAATTTTTTTAACTTTTTGAAATGAATAAGCAATTCCTATTGTAAGAACTTTTTTTATATTGTTCAATTTTTTAATATATCTGTCATAAAATCCTCCACCATAACCAATTCTATTTAGATTTTTATCAAAGGCTAATAAAGGTACGAGTAAGATGTCAGGAAAAATAACTTTATTCGAGACAGGTTCTGGAATTCCATACTGATTTATACTTAATGGATCTTTTGTTGACCAATACAAAAAGTTCATATTAGATTTACTGTCTATTTTTGGAAGAGAGATAGGGTAATTCAATTTTTCTAATTTCTCTAAAATAGGAATTATGTTTATCTCATAATTATAAGGATAATATCCTCCTATTATTTTCCCTTCTAAATTTTTTTTTCTTATAATTTTAATTATTGAATTATGATTAACTTGATAATCGTATGAATAGTTTTTTTTTCTTATTTTAGAGATTTTATTTCTTATTTCTGATTTATTCACAAAAATTTTTTAAGATAGTTTTTCTAAGTTCGCTTTTTCAACAAAATTAGAAATTTCATCTGCAGCTTCATTTATAAGTTTTTCATAATTTTTTTGATTTATTTTAATTTCATTTTTTATTTTATTATGATCATTATTCAATATTTGAATTTCATGCTCTTTTTTATCTCTATAATCATAAATTAAAGATTTCAATTCCCTAAATTTATCAGAAAGATTTTTTAATTCATTTTTTTTTTGTTCTACTTTTTTTGATGTCTCGTAGTACTCATCCATTACTTTTACAGCTGTAATCAATAAAAGTTTGTTTTCACCTAAGTTTCCTAAATCATTTTTTAATTTATTGAATTTTTGATTTATTTGAATCAACAACTCCTCTAAATGCTCCTCTTGTCCATCCTCACAAGATAATAAAAATTCTTTACCATTAAATTTTATAGTTACGTTTGCCATTTATCAATTTCATCTAATAAGATATCTGTTTCTTGATTTAATTCATCAATTTTTTCAGAAAACTCAACTTGTTTTTTTTGTTCGATTTTTTCCTGTCTTTGAAATTTAATTAATTTTTCACTAAGATTATTATAATTATCATTCAAATTTTTATATTTTTGCTCTAAATCTTGTTTTTCAATTTCTAATTGATTCTTTTGTTGGTTCAAATTTTCTAGTTCTTTTTTTACATCTGGATTTTCAATTTTTAAGTTTTTTAATTTTGTTAACGCTAAAATTAGTTTTTTTTCTTTTTCGATTACAGAATTCATATATATATAAATATATTAAATAGAATCTTCTTAGTCTAGACAGGATAATTTTTGAGCAAACTATATAGAGAATTAGCTAATTGTATTAGATTTTTATCTATTGATGCAGTGCAAAAAGCAAACTCTGGGCATCCAGGGATGCCTATGGGAATGGCTGATGTTGCAACTGTTTTGTTTAAAGATTTTTTAAATTTTAATTCAAAAAATCCAAATTGGATAAATAGAGATAGATTTGTTTTGTCTGCTGGTCATGGCTCTATGTTACTGTATTCCCTTTTATATTTGACTGGTTACAAAAGTGTATCATTGAATGATATTAAGAATTTTAGACAAATTAACTCTATTTGTGCAGGACATCCCGAATATCATCCCAATACTGGTATTGAAACTACAACCGGTCCATTAGGACAGGGGATATCAAATGCAGTTGGTTTTGCAATTTCAGAGGAAATTTTAAAAAAAAGATTTGGAAAAAAAATTATAAATCATAAAACTTATGTTCTTGCAGGTGATGGTTGTTTAATGGAGGGAATTAGTCATGAAGCTCTAAGTCTTGCTGGACACCTTAAACTAAAAAATCTTATTTTACTTTTTGATAATAACTCTATTTCAATAGATGGTCCAACAAGTTTAGCGGTTTCTGAAAATCATGAAAAAAGATTTAATAGTTATGGCTGGAATTATTTAAAAATTAATGGGCATAATTTTAGCGAAATATCAAAGGCTCTTAAAAAAGCACAAAAATCTAAAAAACCTGTAGCAATTTCTTGTAAAACAACAATTGGTTATGGGTCCCCAAATAAGGGAGGAAAAGCATCATCGCATGGAAGTCCATTAGGTGAGGATGAAATTAAACTTGTAAGAAAAAAACTAAAATGGAATTATCAGCCGTTTAAGATACCTGATAAATTGTTAGGTGAATGGAAAAAAATTGGAGAAAAAGCATCAATTAAAGCAAAAAAACATGAAAGAAAAAATAAAAAAATTTTATTAAATTTTAAAAATTTAAGTTCATTAAAAAATTTAATTGAAAAAACTAAAAAAGATTATTTAAGAGACCTAAAACCTATCGCAACTAGAAAATCGTCTGAAATGTTTTTAAATATTTTAACAAAAATTCCAAATGTAATTGGTGGTTCAGCCGATTTAGCTGGATCAAATAACACAAAAACTAAAGATCATAAAATTATTAAACCTGATAACTTTTCAGGAAATTATATTCATTATGGAGTTAGAGAGCATGCAATGTGTGGAATAATGAATGGTATTGCTTTGCATAGTAATTTAATTCCTTATGGAGGAACATTTTTAATATTCAGTGACTATTGCAAACCGTCAATTAGACTAGCGGCCATGATGGAGCAAAAAGTTATATATGTATTCACTCATGACTCAATTGGATTGGGAGAAGATGGTCCGACCCACCAGCCAATTGAACAGTTAGCAAGTTTAAGATCTATTCCAAATTTAAATGTTTTTAGACCCTCTGATACAATTGAAACTTTTGAGTGCTGGCAAATAGCACTTGAAAGCAAAAAAACTCCTAGTGTAATAGCTTTATCTAGACAAGGAATTAAACCAATTAGACATAAAAGCTCTTTTAAGAATAAGTCTTTAGCCGGCGCTTACGAGATTTTAAGAACTGGGGATAATATAAATGTAACGATTCTTGCAACTGGATCAGAAACTAGTTTAGCATGTGACGTAGGTCATAAATTAGCCACAGATGGTATTTATTCCAAAATTATATCAATGCCTTGCCTTGAATTATTTGATTTACAAAGTGATGACTATAAAAATGACATTTTAGGTGAAACAAAACTAGTTGTATCCATAGAAGCTTCTGAGACAAATTTTTGGAAAAAATATACTGGTATAAAAGGATTAAACTTTGGAATTAATGATTTTGGAAAAAGTGCACCTTACAAAGAAATTTATAATCACTTTCAATTAGACACGGAAAGTATAATTAGAAAAATTAAAAAGAAATTATGAAAATAAAAGTTGGAATAAATGGAATGGGTAGAATAGGTAGAATGATTACTAGATCTTTAATAGAAGGTAACTATAAAAATATAGAGATTAAACATATTAATAATAGAACAAATTCTCAAACTTGCTCCAATCTATTGAAATATGATTCTATTCATGGAAAACTTAATGCAGAAATAGGTTTTGATGAAAACAATTTATTAATTAATAAAAATAAAATTACATTTAGCCAAGAAACAGATTTGAATAATATTGATTGGAAAAAACATGATGTAGATTATGTTTTTGAATGCACTGGAAAATTTAACTCAAAGGATAAACTAGAACCTCATTTTAAAAATGGTGCAAAAAAAGTAATTGTTTCAGCTCCGTGTAAAAATGCAGATAAAACAATTGTATTTGGAGTAAATGAGACAAAAATTAAAAAAGATGACAAATTAATTTCAGCTGCATCATGTACAACAAATTGTCTTGCTCCCGTAGCATATGTTTTGAATGAAAATTTTGAAATTGAAAAAGGTTTTATGACTACAATTCATGCATTCACCAGTGATCAAAGAATTTTAGATAATTCTCATAAAGATCCAAGAAGAGCTCGATCTGCCAGCCAATCAATTGTTCCAACTTCAACTGGCGCATCAAAAGCAATTGGTGAAATTATTCCGTCTCTTAAAGGGAAATTAGAAGGAGTCGCTATGAGAGTTCCCACTCCAAATGTTTCTTTAGTTGAACTAGTATTTTGTACAAAAAAAGATTTGAGTATTGAAAAGATTAATTCAGCATTTAAAAATTTTAGCAAAAAAAATAGGATACTTGAATTCACGGATGAAAAACTTGTGTCTATAGACTTCAATCATAATTCAGCTTCTTCAATTGTTGATGGGAGTTTAACAAATGTAATTGGGGAAAATATGGGTAAAATTTCTGCTTGGTACGATAATGAATGGGGTTTTTCAAATAGAATGTGTGATATAGCTGAACACCTTCATAAGATTTCCTAATGAAATTTATAAAAGATCAAGAAAATCTCAGAGACAAAAGAGTCCTTTTAAGGCTAGATTTAAATGTTCCTTTAAAAAAAGGAATTATTACTGATGAGACAAGAATTGATAAGATATTACCAATAATTAATTTCTTATTAGAAAAAAAATCTAAAATTCTTATAATTTCACATATAGGACGACCTAAGGGCAAAATTAATAATGATCTATCCTTAAAACCAATTTGTGAAAATTTAGAGAGAAAAATCAATAAAGAAATAAGCTTAATAAAAGAAAATATATTTAAAATAAGAAAAGAGGACTTATTTAAAAATTCAAAAGATCAAATAATTTTTTTAGAAAATATTCGGTTTTATGAAGAAGAAGAAAAAAATGATGTCAATTTTTCAAAACATCTAGCAAATCTTGCAGATTTATATGTTAACGATGCTTTTTCTTGCTCACACAGAGCTCATGCGTCAGTGAGCAAAATAACAGAGTTCTTACCATCTTTTGCTGGATTGCAGCTTAAAACAGAAATTAATGCATTAAAAAAAGTAACTACAGAAATAAAAAAACCAATTACTTGTATTATTGGTGGATCAAAAATCTCAACAAAAATAGAATTAATTAAGAATTTATTACCTAAGTTCGACAATATTATTATTGTAGGTGCGATGGCAAATAATATCTTAAGTTTCAAAGGTAGTCCCATAGGAAAATCTGTAAAGGAAGATAATTATGAATTAATAATTGATGATATTTTTAAAACAGCAAAAAAAAATTCTTGTTTAATTTATTATCCTGAAGATGTTGCGGTAGGAAAAAGCGCTGAAGATAAAGCTGTGATCAAAAATCTTAATGATGTATCAAATGATGATATAATTCTAGATATTGGACCAAAAACTATAGAGAAAATAAAAAATATTATCGAAAATAGTAAAACAATCTTGTGGAATGGGCCAGCAGGATATTTTGAAAATCCTAGCTTCGCTAATGGCTGTTTTGAGATTGCAAAAAAAATCATTGAAAAAAATAAAAATAATCAAATTTATTCTGTTGCGGG
>CACJWU010000020.1 GCA_902597215.1 uncultured Pelagibacteraceae bacterium
TAAATCAATTAAATCATTAAATGGAAGTGTTAAAAAAGCGATTGATGATGCATATAACAGAATCTATAAATTTCATTCTCTTCAAAAATTTAAAAACATTTCTTATACAGATAAATATAAAAATAGTGTCAATTACAGATATGTGCCGCTAGAGTCTGTAGCAATTTACGTACCCGGCTCAACAGCCTCATATCCGTCTAGTGTATTAATGACAGCTATCCCAGCACTTGTTGCTGGTGTAAAAAGAATAGTAATGATAAATCCTGGTTTAAAAGGAAAACAAAATCCAGCTGTGCTGTACGCAGCAAAAAAATGCAAGATAAAAGAAATTTATTCTATTGGCGGTCCATCAGCTATTGCGGCAGTTACTTATGGAACCAAAAAAATAAGACAGGTAAATAAAATTGTTGGACCTGGAAATGCATTTGTTGCAGCTGCTAAGAAGGAAGTTTTTGGTGATGTGGGCATCGAGTCAATGATCGCAGGTCCATCTGAAGTTTTAATTGTTGCAGATAAATCATCAAATCCTGAGTGGATTGCCAGTGATTTAATTGGACAAGCTGAACATGATCCTTTAGCTCAATGTATTATGATTTCGAAAAATAAAAATATTTTAGATAAAACTTTAAATGAAATAAATAAACAACTCAAAGAAATTCCAAGGATATCAATTGCAAGAAAGAGTTTGCGATTGAATGGAATTCTTATGTATGTTGACTCAGATAAAAAAATTTTGGAAATTATTAATAAAATTGCACCTGAGCATTTGGAATTGAATATAAAAAATTTTAGATCTTTAATACCAAAAATTAAATCTGCAGGATCAATCTGTATGGGCAAATATGCTGTCATGGCAATGACTGATTATGGAGTACCTGGAAGTAATCATGTTCTACCCACCAATATGACCAGCAAATATTCAAGTGGCCTCAATGTCTCTGAATTTTTGAAAAAAATTTCTTACATAAACTTATCAAAAAAGGGTATTGAAAGTCTTGGACCATCAGTTATAACTCTTGCAAATTATGAAGGTTTAGCTGGACACGCTTTATCTGTTAAAAAAAGAATTAGGAGAAAATAGATTTGTCAAAACAAGATTTGCTTGAATTTAAAGGTAAAGTAACAGATTTATTACCCAATGCCATGTTTAGAGTTCAACTTGAAAATGGACATATAGTGACTGCTCATACAGCGGGTAAATTAAGAAAAAATAGAATCAGAGTTTTGCAAGGTGATAGTGTTACTGTAGAGATGACACCTTATGATTTAACGAAAGGGAGGATTATTTTTCGAGGATAATTTTATGGGACTGTGGTGTAAGTGGTCTGCACGAACGCCTGAAAAGCGTTAGGCTATAAGTTCGATTCTTATCGGTCCCACCTTTAAATTCTGATCAAATTATCATCTTGAAATAAACTTAAAACCATTTAACTTCTTAAAAAAATAAACTAAAAAAGGACTAATAAATAAGATGAGCACATTAAAGGGAACAGTTAAATGGTTCAATTTTCGAAAAGGATTTGGATTCATTGAAAGAGACGATAAAGAAAAAGATGCATTTGTGCATATTACAGCTGTAAAGGCTGCAGGCTTAAAGAACCTTCAAGAGTCTGATAAATTAGAATTTACATTGGAAGATGGTCCCAAAGGACCCTCAGCGGTTAATTTAAAAAAGTTAGATTAATCTGTTTTAAAATATTTCAAAAGGGCGTTTTCTCTATAACATAGATTTACGTCCTTTTTCTTTTAAGGGTTGCATAATTTTATTTTTTGTCTAAAAGACAGCTAATGATTAGCTTTAAAAGTATATTAATAATATATTTCAGTACTTTAAGAAAATTACTTGAAGGAGCTGACAGAGGTGTACTTAATCATTTTCATGCTGGCTAAAGCTAGCATTTCAAAAATTAATATAATTTAAAATCAATAAAAAATAGGTTAATAACAATAAAAGGAGCCTTGGTGGTGAAATAGTATCACGTCGGTTTGTGGATCCGAAATCGTAGGGGCAGAACCTACCCAAGGTACCAGAAAATGAATATAGAAAATAAACTAATTCCTGGGCTACCCTCAGGATTTGAAGACAGATGGAATAAAAAATTAATTCTCAAAAAGAGACTAATTGAGACTATTGAGAAAAATTTTATTAAATATGGATTTGATCCATTAGAAACACCATCTTTTGAAATAAGTGAAAATATTGGATCCTTTCTTGCAGAGGATGATAGTAATCCTATGTCTGATGTATTCACATTTAGTGATGGTGAAAAAAACATTACTTTGAGATATGATTTATCTAGCCCATTAGCAAGATTTGTTGCTCAAAATAATCAGGAACTTCCATCTATATACAAACGTTATGCTATTCAGAATGTCTTTAGAAATGAAAAAAGTGGAAACGCTAGATACAGAGAATTTACACAAGCAGATTGTGATATCATTGGAAATGTTAATCCCGCACAAGCCAATGCTGAGCTTTGTAATCTAATTTCGCGTACACTAATAGACTGTGGTTTAAAAAAAGATCAGTTCAAAATTAATGTAAGTAATAGAAAAATTATTCAGGGTATAATTAAAGATTTAAAAATTTCTGATGATAAACAGGTAAAAGTTATGAGAGCAATAGATAAGCTTGATAAACCAGGGTTTGGACTAAAAGGAGTAGAAGATTTATTAAAAAAAGAGAGAAAAGATAAAAGTGGTGCAATTACCGAGGGAGCCAATTTAGAGGAAGATCAAGTTTCTAAAATTTTAGATTTTTTAAATATTACAGACTTAAATAAATTGAAGCAAAGTTTTAAAAATCCAATTACCCAAGAAGGAATAAAAGAATTAGAGGAATTATTTGAAGTTTTGAACTTTGGTAAATATTTTGATCAAGTTAAAATTAATTTTACTATAGTTAGAGGACTTGCTTATTATGATGGTTTTTGTATTGAAACAAATCTTAATTTTAAAGCAAAAAATAATAAAGGAAAAGAAGTTGATATAGGAAGTGTCTGTTCAGGAGGACAATACAATAAATTGATTTCAAGATTTAAAGGCGTAGATATCCCTGGCACAGGAATAAGCATTGGTGTTGATAGGTTATTATTTGCAATGATACAATTAGATCAAATAGTAATAGATGAACAAAAGCCAGTTATCGTTTGTGTAATGGATAAAAAGTATTTAAAAAATTACTATGAAATTTTAGAGAATTTGAGAAAAAATGATATTAATTCTGAAATTTTTTTAGATAGTAAAAAAAATCTTGGTAAACAGTTGACTTATGCGAATAAAAGAATGTGTCCAGTTGCAGTAATTTGTGGTGAAAATGAGTTTAAAGACAACACAATTACATTAAAAAATCTTCTCGGTACGAAAGGTGAGAATAACCAAATCACATTTCCAAAAGAAAATCTAATCAATGAAATCAAAAAATTTATCTGACAAAATCCTTAGATCAGTAAAGTCTAAGGGATTTAAATATATTGAATTACCTTCAGTAATTGAAACAAATCATATTGTTCAACGATCTGGTGAAAGTTTTAGAAAATTTATTTTTTCATTCACTGATCAAACAGGTAATGAACTATGTTTAAGGCCTGATCTAACTATAGCTTCTTGTCTTAGATATTTGGAAAATAATTTAAAGGGCAAAGAAAAAATATTTTATAATGGTCAAGCTTATAGGAAGTCTCAAAATAAAAAGGACTCTATTATTAGAGATCAAGTTGGATTTGAGATCATAGGTTCACATGATGAAAAAAATGATGATAAAGAAATAATAAATACATCTTTAAAATCCCTTAAAAATTTTAAGTATACTTCAGGTATAATTACAATTGGTAATATTGAAATTTTTAATCTTCTTATTTCTAAATTAGATATTCCAAAAAGGTGGAAATTAAGACTTTCTAGACATTTTTGGAGAGAAAATTATTTTAATGATTTGCTAAAAAGATTGGAAACAAATTCTGATGTTGATCCAACAATTGTTGAGGTTGATAAAAAACGTTATCTTAGAATGTTAAAAGAAGATCAATCAACTATTGTAGCAAGTAGAACATTGAAAGAAATTTTGGAGCGATTTGATAAAAAGATTAAAGATCCTAGGAGGGCAAGAATAGGAAAAAATATATCAAAAATTATTAAAGAATTTTTAAAAATTAAATGCCCGATTAATAAAGCTGCAAAAGAACTAAATAAATTTTTTAGGAAAAATAAAATTAATCTAGTTGTCGATCAAAACTATTTTCCTTTATCAAAAAAAAAAATTTCCAAACTAAATGTAGTTTTCTCAACTGCTTTTGGTAGACAATTAGAATATTATACTGGAATGGTTTTTAGAATAGACATCAAATCAAAGTCCAAAACTATTAATTGTTGTAATGGCGGTCGTTATGACAAATTGATCTCAGATCTTGGTTCAAAAAAACAAATACCAGCTGTAGGAGCAGCACTTAATCTAAATTTTTAATTATGAAAAATTTTATAAATATAGGGATTCCAAGCAAAGGAAGACTGAGAAAAGATGTTTTAAAAATTTTTAGTAAAAAAAAATTGAAACTTATCTCTGAACGTGGAGAAAGAGATTTAATAGGATCAATTAAGAATAAATTAAATATAAAAATCTTATATTTACATGCAAGAGAGATCATTGAAAGATTGGGTGATGGATCTTTAGATATCGGCTTTTCTGGTTTTGATTTGTTAAAAGAAAGTGAAATTAATATTCAGAATAAGATTACTGTTATAAAAAAACTAAATTTTGGAAATGCTAATCTAGTTATAGCCATTCCTGATCCTTGGATTGATGTCCAAACGATAGCTGATCTTGAGGAGATTGCTTTTGAATTTAAAGATAAAAAGAAAACAAGATTAAGAGTTGCAACTAAATATCCAAATTTGACCAGAGAATTCTTATTTTCAAAGGGAGTTACTCAGTTTAGGTTGGTTGAAAGCTTGGGAGCAACAGAAGCTTATCCCTTTACTGGTTCTGCTGAGTTAATCTCAGACATAAGCTCAAGTGGTGAGACTTTAAGAGCAAATAATCTAAGAGTTTTGAAGGATGGGGAAATTTTGAGTTCTCAAGCTTGTATTTTTATCTCAAAAAAAAATAGAAATAAAAAAGGTTTAAAAAATTTAATGAGCTTACTTTCCAAGTAATTTATCTTTAAAGTATACGAGAATAATTTTGATTATGTCTAGATTTCGAATAATTGCGTAAATGGTAATAAGAAAACTTATTCCAAAAATTATTTTTAAAATAAGATATAATTCCATTAAAATGTCTTATAATACAAGTTACGAATCATGGATACAGTTTTATTAACAATTTTAGTTTTATTCTTTGGGGCAACACTTACAATTTTGTATTTGATTTTAAAGTCTAAAAAAGGGAAGAGAGATGAAGAGACAAATGAAATAGCAAATTTGAATTCTGAAATTGTAAGATTAAAAGACAGCTTAAATTCTACAATTAATACATCTTTGAGTTCAATGTCTACCTCATTTAACTCTTTATCAACTGGGGTTACAAAAGATATGACTGAGGCTTTAACTAAAGTGGATGAGAAGGTTGGGAATTTCAATGAACAAGTAAAATTACTAAATCAAAGCCAAGAGGGAATCACTAAAATTTTGGCAGGGGTTAAAAAGTATGGAACTTTAGCTGAGTATTCTTTGGATGCTTTAATTAAAGATTTATTACCTGCATCTCAATATATGACAAACGTCAAAATGAAAGAAGAAACAGGTGAAAATGTAGAGTTTGCAATCAAGTTACAAGGTGATGTTTTGGTTCCGGTGGACTCTCATTTTCCAGTAGAAAAATTCAAAGCAATTACTGATGCATATGATGCAGATAATAAGAAAGCAGTTGCAGATGCTAGAATAAAATTAGCAAGTGCATTTAAGGCTAAAGCAAAAAGTGTAATGGAGAAATATATTGCTCCACCTAAAACTTCAAATTTTGCAATAGTGTATGCCCCTACGGAAAGTCTTTATAAAGAATTAACTGAATATCAAGATCCAAGCACCAAAGAGTTATTAACTCAAGAATTGATGAAAAAATACAAAATAGTAATTTGTGGCCCGAATACTCTTTCAGCTTATTTGCAATCTTTACATATGGGCTTTCAGAGTATCAAAATATCTAAAAATGCTACAGAGATATATGATCATTTAAAAGCGATAAGCACAAGATTTTCTAGTCATTTTGATAACATTTATAAATTAAGAAAAAAACTTGAAGAGGCTATGACAGTTGTTGATAGTTTTGGAAAAGATGCGAGATCAATTACCAGAACTTTAGAAAACATAAAAGATCCCGAGCAAGTTGAAAAAGCTGTGCTCACAGAGAACGTTGAAAAATTTGTTGAAAGAAATAAACAGCTTAAAAAATAATTTCTTTTTTCAGATAATACCGACTATAAGAAATCTCATGCGTTGGAATAAGAAATATGATTATCCTAAATCTTCTAGAGCCACAGAAGATGGAATAAGAAGGTATGTTTTGGGAGAAGTAAAATTACCCAGTGTAACGTCAATTCTTGATGCGACAAAGTCTGAAGAAGACAAAGCAGCTTTGGCTAACTGGCGTGAAAGGACTGGTCACAAGGAGGCCGAAGCAATTACAAAAGCAGCAAGTAGCAGAGGCTCCCAGATGCATAGTTATTTAGAGTCCTTTCTTTTAGGTAGGGAGAATTTAAGTTTCTTTGAAGATAATGAACAATATAAAAAAATGGCAAAAGAAATTATTGATAAAGGATTAACAAACAGATTAGATGAAATATATGGTGTAGAATGCACGATGTATTATCCTGAGAAATATGCGGGTACAGCAGATTGTGTTGGGGTTTATGAGGGAAAAGAGACAATAATTGATTTTAAACAATCCAATAAACCAAAAAAAGCTGAATACATAGATTCTTGGTTTCTACAAACTGCAGCTTATTCTTTAGCACATAACGTTGTTTATAATTCTAATATTACAGCTTGTGTTATTCTTGTTTGCACAGTAGATAATTTATTCCAAGAATTTAAAATTCAAGAATCAGAATTAATAACATATCAAAATTTATTTTTAGGGAGATTAAAAAAATTTCACGAGATGAACAATTAGTTTTAATAAAATATGGATAAAATTGTAATTTACGATACTGAAACAACTAATAGTACTATTTGGGGATCTATAATTGAAGTAGGGGCAGTTGTTGTTGATAAAGATCTTAAAGAGTTAGGAAAATTAAATATCAGAGGTCGAATGCCTGAAGGAGAGGTGCCAAGCGCTAAGGCATTACTTGTAAACTCTACCAGTATCGATTTATTAACAAAAGGTAACTATTCACATTATGACTTTTTAGGTGCTGTTGAAAATTTTTTCTCAAAATGTGCTCCAGCAATGTTTATGGGTTGGTCAAACTTAAACTTTGATCGAAGAATGTTTCATTTTAATTTTTTTAAAGGTAATCGTTATCCTTATGTTACTCACTCATCACCAAACAGCGAACATGATGGTTTACATATAGCTAGAGCTGCTCAAACATTAAACTCTGAGACTTTTAAAACAGAACTTACTGAAGCAGGGAATCCAAGTCTTGCATTAGAGTCATTATCTAGAATGCAAGGTTTTGATACTTCAGCTAGTCATACAGCATATGTAGATGCTCAGAATTCATTAAAGGTTCTAAGAATTATTAGGGATAAACATAAAGAAAATTGGCAAACATTTCTGAAAACTTCTACAAAACAAAGTGTTGAAACAATTCTAAAAAGTGATGGAATATATTCAATTTTTGAAAATGTTAAGGGGAAAAATATGATGTATTTGGCAAGCTCTCTGCATCCAAATCAATGTTTTCACCCTTCTTATGCGTCATGGGGTTATTTATGGGACTGTCGTAGAGATCCAGAACCATTATTAAATTTACCAATTAATCAACTTAGAGATGTTTTGAAAAAAATGAGTCCTAAAGCTTTAAGAGTTTTAAAAACTAATAAAGCCCCAATTGTCTTAGAAAAAGAGTTTGCTTTAAAGCAAAAACCATATTCAGATTTAGATTTAGAGACAATACAAAAAAGAGCATTTCTTGTGAGAAATAATGAGCAGTTTTGTAAAAATATTCAAACTATTAATAGAGAGGTAGCAGAGGAAAAAGAACAAACTAAAACCCAAGAAAATCTGTTACCTGAAGAAACTTTGTATGAAAAGTTTATTCCCAACAAAGATACAGCACTTTTTAGAATATGGCATAGTTCATCATGGGAAGATAAATTGAGAATGTTAGATAAGTTTCAAGACAAACGATGCAGTTGGTTTGGACAGAAAATAATTTATCAGGAAGCTCCACAAATTTTACCACCTGATTTATATAAAAATATCAAAAGTGAAATTGCTAGACGAATATTGAGCAAGAATAAGGAAAAATGGCAAACAATTAATATGGCTTATACTGAAATTGATTATTTAAGAGATCAAGCGTCAAATCGAGATGATGAAGTAGAGTTAAATAAATTGGACGAAATAAATGAATTTATTATGTCAATTGAAAAAAAATATGAAATTGCATAGTTGACTTTAAGTAACAAATTAATAGAAAGGTTTTATGCTTACAGATTTTAAAGATGAAGACTTTGATAATAAAATCAAAAATGAAGACATTGCGGTAATTCAATTTAGTGCTGCATGGTGCGGACCTTGCAAAGCTCTTAAACCAATAATGGATAAATTAGCTGATGAATATAAAGGCAAAGCAAATTTTTATTATGCTGACATTGAAGATGGTGGAATAAATACTGGAAGTGCTGCAGGAATAAGGGGGGTGCCAACAGTTGTAATTTATAAAAAAGGTGTTGAAGTAGACAGAAAAGTTGGAGGAGTTCCTGAAAGTAATATGAAAGAATTTCTTGAGAAAAATATTTAATTTAAGTTTAAAAATTCTCCACTCAAATACAAAGATCCAGTAATTATTAATAAATCATCTTCTTGTAAAGGTATTGATTGGATAGCTTCCTTGATATTTTCTTTATACTGAACATTACGAATATTCTTAAATTTTTCTTTAAGCTTTACACCACTTATTGCATTTGGTTGATTTGGTATATCAATTGTCGTTATAGAGGTAATATCTTTAAAATAAGATATGTATTTTTCATGATCTTTATTTGCCATCATCCCTAAAATAACATGTTTTTTACAATCTAAGGTTTGAAGGTATTCATTTAAAACTCTAGATCCATCTTCATTGTGACTTCCATCTAATAATAATCGATTATTTTTAACCAAATCTTTTAGTTTTCCAGATTTTATTTCTTGCAATCTTGCAATGCTTTTAATTTTTGTTATCCCATCTTTAATATTATCATCTTTTACATCCATGTTAAGCTGCCTTAAAGTTGCAACTGCTGTTGAAATGTTCTCTAGTTGAAATTGTCCCAGAATATTTGGCAATGGAAGTTTTAACCCGCCAAATTTATCCTCATAGTAAAAGAAACCATTTTCTCCATTTGAATAACTAAAATCCTCGTTAAAATATAATTTTTTGGATGAATTCTTTAAAATTACTTTTTTTATACACTCCGTCGTATCTTTAGAGCTTTGTTTAGACACAATTATGTTAGAATTTAAAAGAGATGATGTTTTTTCAAATACAATTTTCTCTATTGTTCGTTGATCTTTTGGGAGCCAATCAAGATGGTCTTTACTTATTGAGCATACAATACTAGCTAAATTGTTTTTAAGAATATTTGTTGCATCAAATCGATGAAATAGTCCTGCTTCAATTAAATTTATATTATTAGGATATTGGGCAGCTTTGAAGAAATAGCATGCTGTCAATATTTCAAAAAATGTTATCTGTTGATTGTCATTAATTTTTTCAATTTCTTCAAAAAGATGAATTAATTTTTCATCTTCTAACTCTTTATTATCGAAAATAAATCTTTCATTAATTCTTTGAATGTGAGGACTGGTATAAACATTACATTTTATTTTTGACTCCTTGAGGATTGAGAAAAGAGCATTTATTGTAGATTGTTTACCATTGGTACCTACTATAGAAATTGCTTTAATCTTATCTTGAGGATTACCTAACTTTTTACAAAGGTTTTTAATACGATCTAAACTTAGATCAATTTTCTTAGGATGCAGCTTTTGTAAGCGATTTACTATCTTCTGAAGTTTCATTTTCTTCAGTGCTTATAGCAGGATTTTCCTTTAATAAAATTGAAATTAAAATTCCAATTTTTTCTGAAAGATCTTTTCTATCAAGAATTAAATCTACAAAACCAGTTTTTTGAACGTATGAGCTTTTTTGAAAATTTTCTGGTAAATTTTCCTTTACAGTTCCTTGAATAACACGAGCACCCGCAAAAGCAATCAAGGCATGGTCAGATTCTGCAATATGTAAATCACCTAACATGGCATACGAGGCTGTGATTCCTCCAGCAGTAGGATCTGTTAGACAAACTAAGTACGGAAGATTATTCTTTTTTAACTCATTAATAGCTATTGTGGTTCTTGTCATTTGAGATAATGAAATTAAACTTTCCATCATTCGCATACCACCACCACTACTAAAACAAATAAAAGGAGTTTTATTTTCTATAGCATGTTGAATACCATATAAAAAAGCTTCACCTTCAGCTGCAGCCATTGAGGCTCCTAAAAAATCAAAATCTGATGCAACCGCGGTAACTTTAATATTATTTATTGAACCACATGCAACCATCATTCCACAATCCATTCCAGTTTTTTTCCTAGCAATTTTTAACCTTTCTTTATATGTCTTGGTATCAATCCAATTCAATGGATCATCTTTTGGGATTGGAGTTTTGAAAATTTTATAATTATTCTTTCCAAAAAAAATATCAAATCTTTGTTTTGGTTTTATTCGATGGTGTTTATTACAATCTGGACACACCCATAAATTTTCCTCTAAATCCTTTTTTAAAATTGGACCCTTGCAACATGATGTCCAGTCACTATTAGCCACATCTTCTTTTGTTGCTCTTTTATGAATAGCAGTTTTAATTTTTTCTCCTGCTTTAATAATTTTTGTTATCCAATTCATCTTATTTTATTTTTTAATCTTTTTACTACATTAGTAACATTTGTGACCAGATTTTGTCTTCTTTTAATTGACCTTGTTATTTCTTTACAAATAGCACTTCCAACAACTAAACCATCAGCTTTTTTGAGAGATTTAATAGTTTTTTCAGTAATTCCAAATCCAATTACAACATTCTTATTAGGATTTATCTTTTTAATTTTGTTGTAGTTGGACAAAATTTCTTTTGCAGAAACTTTTAATTTTCCACCTGTAGTAGATAACATTGATATAAAATAATTCATCGAATGAGAATCTCTTATAATTTTTTTTAGTCTTTGTTTAGTAGTAGTTGGTGACAACAGTTGAATAAAATGTATTGATTTTTTTTTACATTTGTTTGCAAATTTTTTATTTTCAGGCCAAGGTAAATCTACTAAAATTAAACCATCAACACCAACTTTTTTACACATTTCTAAAAAATTATTTTCTCCAAATTGGAAAACCATATTGTAATAACCCATAAGTATTATTGGTTTTTGATTTTTACTTTTTTTGAATTTTTTAACTATTTGAAAAATATCTTTTAATTTAATTCCATTTTTAATTGCTCTATAAGCACTGGTTTGTATTTGATTTCCATCTGCAACAAGGGCATTATGTGGAATGCCTAACTCTAAAATATCTGCATAATTAGATATTGACTCAAGTATCTCTAAAGATTTTTTTTTTGAATTGTCACCTGCTACTGTGTAAGTTAAAAGAGCTGGTCTGTTTTCTTTCTTTAGCTTATGAAAAGTAAGATCAATTAAATTTGGCATATTTTTTTCCTAGTCTTTTCTCTAAAATAGCTTTATCTTTATGGGCATCTCCACAACTATTAACTATCACAATTGTTTCATTACTTAGTTTGCGCGCTTCTTTAATAGCAATAGAAAAAGCATGACTGGGCTCTAAAGATGGTTTTAAATCTTCATATTTAGTCACTAGCTTATAAGCCTTTAAAGCATCTTCATCACTCGCAGCAGTATACCTTGCTCGTTTTACATCTTTTAAAAAACAGTGAAGAGGAGAAACACCAGGATAATCTAGACCTGCTGAAATAGACTCAGTTTCCTCAATTTGTCCATCTGGATTTTGATTAACATATTGAGCAGCTCCATGAAGTATACCTATTTTTGATCCATATGTAAGAGGTGCTGCATGTTTTTTACTTTTGTCAGGTCCGCCAGCCTCAACACCAATAAACTCAACTTGTTTTTTGTCATAATCCATAAACTCATTCCAAAAACCAAAACTTGATGAACCACCTCCAACACAATTATAAAGTTTGATTTTTTTCGGTATTGATCCAAATTCGTGAATAATTTGTGATTTAAGTTCCCTTGAAATTTGACTTGTACTCCATCCACAAATTCTAACAAATACAGATGGACCTACTGTCGATCCTACTGCCATATGTGCATGATCACAATTAGCAACCCAGTACCTCATACATTCAGAAACAGCATCAACAAGAGTCTGACTTCCCGAGTAAACA
>CACJWU010000021.1 GCA_902597215.1 uncultured Pelagibacteraceae bacterium
CTCTGAAACTTTAAACATAGATTATAGAACACCAACGACATTTAAGGATAATAATGAGGAGTATGAATTTTTAAAAGAGTTAAATGCTGACTTGAGTGTGGTTTGTGCATTTGGTCAGATTATTCCAAAAAATTTTTTAAATTTAACTAAAAAAGGTTTTGTCAATATTCATGCATCTATACTTCCTAGCTGGCGAGGAGCAGCGCCGATTCAAAGATCGATTATGAATTTAGACTCTGAAACAGGAATAAGTATTATGAAGATGAATGAGGAACTAGATAGTGGACCAGTAAGCAATACATATAAGGTCAAAATAGATAAAAATCAAAATGCTCAAGAAATTTCAGAAAAACTTTCTGCTTTAGCTGCAGAAAAAATTTTAGATAATGTGGATGATATACTTGAGGATAAAGCAAAGTTTATTGATCAAGATCATTCAAAAGCAACTTATGCAAAAAAAATTTATAAGGAGGAGTCGCAAATTGATTGGAGCGAGGATGCCACTAAAATTATTGGCAAAATAAATGGATTATTTCCCTACCCAGGAGCTGCTTTTAGTTTTAATGGTGAAAGATATAAAATTTTGAAAGCTGAAATTAGTAATGGCGTAGGACAAGTTGGAGAAATAATTTCAAATCAGTTAGAAGTAGCATGTAATAACAATCAATCTATTAAGATTCTCGAAATTCAGAGACAAGGAAAAAGACCACAAAAAATTAACGAATTTATGTTGGGCTCTCAAATAAAAAAGGGTTCAAAGTTATTAAATGTTTAGATATCAGATATTAATTGAATATGTAGGTACGAATTTTAGAGGATGGCAAATTCAAAAAAAAGGAAAAACAGTTCAGGGATTATTACAGGATAAAATTTCAAAACTTTTAAAAGAAAAAATCATAATTTATGGAGCTGGAAGACTAGATGTTGGTGTACATGCTAAAGAACAATCAGCACATTTTGATTGTAGAAATAAGATTGTTAAATTTGATAGATTTTTAAAATCAATCAATCATTTTTTAAATAAAAATCAAATAGCAATACTTAAAATAAAAAAAAGAAGTAATAATTTTCATGCTAGATTTTCAGCTAAAATGAGAGTTTATAATTATGTGATTATAAATCGTATCAGCGGACCTGTTTTAGATGAAAATAGAGTGTGGCATATTTTAAAAGAGCTTGATTTAGCGTTGATGAAAAGTGCTGCAAGAAAATTGATTGGCACTAAAGATTTCAGTACTTTTAGAAAATCAAGTTGTAGGGCAAAAAGTCCAATAAAGACTATGAAATCAGTAAAGATTAAATCATCAAAAGATAAAATAGAAATAGAATTTAAATCTCAGTCTTTCTTACAACAACAAGTCCGGTCCATGGTTGGTTGTCTTAAATATGTTGGAGAAAAAAAATGGACATTTGAAAAATTTATTAATGTAATGAATTCAAAAAAAAGAGCATTATGTGCTCCACCTGCACCACCACAAGGTCTTTATTTAACAAGAGTTATTTATTAATTTTTTTTTATTACTCATTGCAAATTTTTTATTTATTCGCCATCTAGATTCTTCCCTTATAATATATCCACAACAATTATTTGAGCCGCATTTACATGGAAATTGTTTATAATCTTCATCATAACCAAAACCATAATCACATGTAAATTCCTCACCTTTTTTAATATCTCGTATTGCCGTTATCCAGACCTTAAGACCTTTTCCATTATAATCACAATTGTTATTACAACTATGATTGACTAGTCCTGCTATATTCCAAGAAAAATCTCCATCTAAGGTATACTTTTTATTTAATGTAAATAAGTAAATTGGTTTTTTGTTATTAAATTTATTTGACTCGTCGACCTCTTTATTTGTTATTATTTTTCCAATGTAATCTATTATTTTTGTTCCCTCTTTGATGTCTCGTGTAGCGTAAAGACCTCGTCCTCTCTTATCAATTTTTGATTTTTTAATTTTGTATAATTTCATGAGGAGGATTTATAATTTATTATAATATTATCAATTGAATTCCAACAATGCATCAACATGTCTCTTGGAGCTGTCTGCAAGTGCTTGTAAATCATAACCACCTTCCAAAATAGATACTACTTTGCCATTACAAAATTTTTTTGAAGTTTCTAAAATTCTTTTTGTAATAATATAATAGTCTTCTGTTTGGAGTTTCAGTTGTGCCAGTGGATCTGCAATATGTCCATCAAAACCTGCACTTATAAGAATAAATTCTGGCATAAATTCACTTAATTTTTTTAATGCAAATTCAAAAGCATTCAAATATTCCTGAGAATTTGTACCAGCAGGTAAAGGTATGTTGTAAATATTATTAAATTTTCCCTTTTCTTGTTCAGATCCTGATCCTGGATAATAAGGGTATTGATGAGTTGATATAAATAAAACATTTTCATTTTCATAAAAAATATCTTGTGTGCCATTACCATGATGGACATCAAAATCAATGATAGCAATTTTTTTATATTTGTATTTGTTTAATAAATATTTTGCTCCAATAGCAACATTATTTAAAATGCAAAAACCAGCTGCTTTGTTTTGATTGCAATGATGGCCTGGTGGGCGTACGTTCGCAAAAGCATTTTTAAACTCTTTATTTTGAACACCATCTATAGCTGCAATAATTGAACCTGCTGCATCAAATGTAGCATCTTTGCTTCCAGGTGAAATAATTGTGTCTCCATCTAAGGAGGAAAAACCTTTGGAAGGAAAAGACTTCTTTACTAAATCAACATATTTTGCATCATGAGTGTTTTTAATAATTTCATCTGTAATTGAAGAGGGTTTTTTCCACAATATGTTTTTATTATTTAATTTTTTAAAATTTTCATTAATTACGGTTACTCTAGCTATTTGTTCTGGATGTCCTGGACCAGTATCATGATTTTGATAAGTATCAGAAGTAATTAAACCAGTTTTCACTTAAAGTAATTTTGTAATATATTTTGATAAATCTTAGATAAATTTTTTAAGTCTATTAAAGACACAACTTCATCTGTGCGGTGCATAGTTTTTCCGACTAAACCAAATTCTAAACCGGGCGATATAGCTTTGATAAATCGTAGGTCTGAAGTACCACCCGTAGTAGATAATTTTGGTTTTATTTTGGTAATTTTTTTAATAATGTTTTGTATCATATATGTTGTTTTATCTGGCTTAGTTAAAAAAGCTTCACCAGAAACTCTATAATCAATTTTGAATTTTGTTTTATATTTTTTATTAATTCTAATAAAAATTTTATTAAGTTTTTTCTTAATAGAAGTTGAAGAATGTTTGTTGTTAAACCTAATGTTAAATGTTGCTTCAGCTTTAGCAGGAATAACATTGTCAGCAGTGTTGTTTATATTTATTTTTGTAACTTCTAAGTTTGTAGGTTGAAAATCTTTTGTTCCTTTATCAAATTTAATATTTTTTAGCTCATTTAAAATTTTTACAATAATTGTTGAGGGATTATTTGCCCTATGAGGATATGCGACATGACCCTGTATTCCAATTATAGTTAATTTGCCAGTTAAACTACCTCTGCGACCAATTTTAATCATTTCACCTAATCGATTTGGATTTGTTGGTTCACCGACTAAACAAAAATTTATTTTTTCTTTCTTCCTTTTTAAATATTCCACGACTTTTTTTGTTCCATTCACTGCATCTCCTTCTTCGTCTCCAGTAATCAATAGACTAATTGATCCATTAAATTTTTTATTTTTTGATAAAAAAATACTTACAGCAGAAACAAAAGCTGCAACTGAGCTTTTCATATCATTTGCACCTCTTCCAATTAAATGACCCTTTTTTACGGATGGTCTAAAAGGATTTATTGTCCAATCTTTTATATTTCCTGGTGGCACAACATCCAAGTGACCTGCATAACAAAAATTAGGTCCTTTTGATCCTAATCTTGCATATAAATTTTTAACTGGTTTTAAACCTTTTTCTTTGAACTCTAGTATTTTTGTTTTGAAACCAAGTTTTTTTAATTTTTTTTCTAAAAATTTCATCACCCCAGCGTCTACTGGAGTAATGGTTGGAAATCTGATTAGCTCTTTAGCTAATTGTAATTCATTTAAAGGTTTCATTTTAATCTCTTAAGAGGTCGTTTATAGATGTCTTTGATCTTGTTTTTACATCAACTTGTTTAATTATAACTGCACAATATAATGATGGAGCTGATGAGTTATTCTTATCAGGTAAAGATCCTGGAACAACTACAGAGTAAGGTGGAATTTTTCCATAAGTAATTTTTCCAGTTTTTCTATCAACTATTTTAGTTGATTGACCAATATACATCCCCATACTTAAGACTGAACCTTCACCAACAATTACACCTTCTACTACCTCTGACATTGCTCCCAGAAAAACATTATCTTCAATTATAGTTGGTAATGCTTGTGCTGGTTCTAAAACACCTCCAACACCTGAGCCTGCTGAAATATGACAATTTTTTCCTATTTGACAACAGCTACCTGCTCTAGCAAATGTATCTATCATTGTTCCCTCATCAATATAGGCACCGATATTTACATAACATGGCATTAGTACTGCATTTTTTCCAACAAAAGATCCTTTTCTTACAGGTGAATTAGGCACCATTCTAAAACCTGCTTTCTCATGATCTTCTTTAGACCATCCTGCAGTTTTACCTTTTAACAAATGTGCTTTGTCATACCAACTACTGTATGGACCATTTAAATTTTCCATCGGATAAATTCTAAAGCTTAACATAATAGCTTTTTTTAGATGTTGATGAGTTACCCATTCTCCATTAATTTTCTCAGCAACTCTTGATTTACCACTATCTAAATCACTGATTACTTGATTGATTGCATCTTTAAGTGTTTTATCTGAATCTTGATTTACTTGATCTTTGATTTCCCAAGCCTCATTGATAATTTTTTCTATAGACATAATTTATTGGTTTTTTAATAACCTTATTTCTTTAAGAAATAAAGACAGATTTTCAATTTTATGTGAAATAAAATCTTTATCAGCATCCATTTTACCAAAATGTTCATCATTAATTAACCAAACAGTTGTGCAGCCTCGTTCATATCCAATACTTAGATTTTTGGCTATATCTTCGATATAGATGGTTTGTCTTGTGTTGATGCCAAATTTTTCAACCATTAAATCAAAAGTTTTTGCCTCAGGTTTTGGCACATATCCAGCATCTTTAATATCAAAAATTTTATCTCTTCCAAAGAGATCATATACTCCTAGATGGGTCAAAATATTTTTAGCATGTTCAGCGCTCCCGTTTGTAAAAATAAATTTTTCCATATCTAATTTTTCAAGTTCGTTTCTCATAATCTTGTCCTCTTTCATAAATGAAAGATCTATTGTGTGGACATATTTTAGGAATTCTTCAGGAGGTATATCATGATGTATCATTAAACCATTTAAACTAGTATTGTATTTATAAAAATAATCAGTCTGTAATTTTTTTGCTTCTTTCATATCTATTTTAAGTCTCTCAGATATGAACATTGTCATTCTTTGTGATACTTGGCCAAACACTTTCTCTAAAGAATAGTTATTGTGTTTACCATAACAAACTCCATCAAGATCCAACAGAAGATATTTCATCTCTTTAAAATTTTTCATTTTCTAATCAAAGTTCCAGAGCCCTTGTCGGAAAAAATTTCAAATAATATAGAGTGTTGTTTTCTACCATCAATTATTCCAACTGCTGTTACCCCATTATTCACAGCATCCAAACAAGTATTAATTTTAGGTATCATACCTTCGGTAATTGTATTATCATCAATCATTTTCAAAATTTCTGATGAAGAGATTTCGTTAATTAGTTTTTTGTTTTTATCTAAAACTCCTTCAACATTGGTCATTAATAGCAATCTTCTAGATTTTAATGACTTCGCAATTGCACCTGCAGCTGTATCTCCATTGATATTATATGGATGATTGTCATTTCCCAAACCTAATGGTGAAATTATTGGGACTTGTTTTTTATTAAGAATTTTCTTAATTAAATTGCTATCAATTTTATTAGGTATCCCCACAAAACCAAGCTCTTTAGCCTCTGGAGTTACTTTAATGATATTATTTTTTTTTGTATGGATTGAAATAGCATCAGTTCCAAACTTTCTCAAAGAGTCAACAATATCGTTATTAAAATCAATTAAAACTGACTCAACAATGTTTATAATTTTTTCATCAGTCACCCTTAAACCTCTGATAAATTTTGATTGAATATTTGATTTGTCTAGTTCTCTTTTTATTCGAGGACCACCTCCATGAACAACCGTAAAAGAAATACCTAATTTATTTAGTATGTTTATATCTGTTATAAAATTATCAAAGATTTCTCTGTCTATAAAAACATTTCCTCCATATTTTATTACGATGAGATCATTTTTATATTTTTCTATGTATTTTGAAACCTCATTTATTGGTGGTCCATCTTTGGGAAGTATTTTTTTTAAATCCATTATTTATTGTAGTATGATAATTAATTTTTTAAGTGACAGTCTTAACGGTTGTTCTTTTCATAATGAATACTTGTTGAGCCATAGTTAGTATATTATTTACAGTCCAATAGATTACCAAACCACTAGGAAAGGGTGCTAATATTACGGTCAAAAAAAGTGGAAAGAACATAAATATTTTAGCTTGCATAGGGTCAGTGGGAGCTGGATTTAATTTTTGTTGTACCCACATAGAAACTCCCATTGCCACTGGCCATGCACCAATCATTAAAAAAGAAGGCACATCATAAGGTAGCAGTCCAAATAAATTGAATATACTTGTTGGATCTCGTTCACTTAAATCATGAATCCATCCATAAAAGGGCATATGTCTCATTTCAATTGTGACAAATAAAACTTTATACAAAGCAAAAAAAACTGGAATTTGAACTAAAATTGGAAGACAACCAGACATTGGATTGACCTTTTCTTTTTTGTAAAGAGCCATCATTTCTTGTTGTAATTTCATTTTATCATTTTTATGAAGTTCTTTTAATCTCGCCATTTCAGGAGTAAGTGCTTTCATTTTGGCCATGCTTCTAAAAGAAAAATTTGCTAAAGGAAAGAAAACTAAACGAATACAAATTGTTATAGCTATAATTGCTAATCCATAATTACCGAGTAATTTAAAAAAATAATCAATACCAAAAAAAAGAGGTTTTGTTATAAAATATAAAAATCCCCAATCAATAACCAAGTCAAATTTATCAATATTTAAAGATTTTGCGTAGCCGTCAATAACATCAACTCTTTTAGCAGCAACGATTATTTGCAAATTTTCTTCAATTGAATTATTTGGACCTAAATTAAGTGGTTCGGTTGCAATAAAATTAGCTCTAAATTTATCTTTATAATCGAAAGTTGTTTTAAACTCTTTGTTTTTAGGAGGTATTAATGATGTAATCCAATATTTATCACTTATACCAAGCCAACCTTTTAGAGCGGTTTTTGTAAACTTTTTCTCTTGAATATCGTCATAATCTTCTTCAATAAGTTCATCATCTAGAGTCGCAATTAATCCCTCATGAAGTATTAAAAAATCTATTATTTCTGGAATTTCATTTCTTATAATTTGACCATAAGTATAAAAATCATATTTTTTATTTGTAGTATTAACTACTCTCTGTCTAATTGAAAAAAGGTATTTGCTATCCAGAGAAATTTCTTTCTCGAACGTTAATCCTTGATCATTTGTCCAAGATAATTTTATAGGTGAGTTTTCAGTTAATTTTTTGTTACCTTTAACAGACCATAAAGTTTCTGAAGTAGGAATATCTATATTCTTGTCTGAGGTTACAAATCCACTTTCAATTAAATAACCCTCTTTTATATTTCTAGGTCCTAATAGAGTTATCTTTTTATCACCTTCAAGATCAACATTATAATTTTTGAAAGTTAAATCGTCAATTGCTGCTCCTTTTAAAGATATCGAGCCTATTACATTAGCATTTTCAAACTGAACTCTTTCATTTTCATTTAATGCATCATTTCTTGAAACCTGAATAGTATTTTCATTTTGACTCAAGGTCGGTGTATCAGTTCTTTGCTCTGTACTTCCTTTTTCAACTAGATTTTGATTTGTTGTTGGTTTTTCAGGAACAAAAAAAAGTGAATATAAAACAATTACCGCCGATGATAATGCTATAGCTGCAATTGTATTTTTTGAATCCATTACTTTTTTACTTTCATTTCTTTTTTTACTGGATCAAATCCACTATTTCCCCATGGATGACAAGACATAACTCTTTTAAAACTTAAAAAAAGACCTTTTGTTAAACCGTGAGTTTTTAACGCTTCAATGCAATATTCAGAGCATGTGGGTAAATATCGACATGAAGGACCAATTATAGGGCTAACAAAAAGTTTATAAACTTTTAAAATTTTGATTAGTGTCAGTGTAAAAAAATTCATTATCTAATATTTTTAAACTCTTGAAATAAGATTTCCTTTATGTTTTTAAATTCATTATTTAACATAGATGGCTTAGCAATAACAACATATGAATAGTGAAATTTTATTGATATTTTTTTAACCGCGTCATTCATTATACTTCGAAGTTGTCTTTTTATTTTATTTCTTCTTGTTGCATTCCCAATTTTTTTCTTAGTCACAAATGAAATATTTAACTTTTTGTCATTTTTATTATTTAATTGACCAAAAAAAATTGTTACAAACTTGTTGTCTACCTTTTTCTTTTTAAAAAGATTTAAAAATTCCTCATTTTTTGAAAGAGCAACTATTTTGCTTTTCATCGATTTAACCAGATACTGTTAATGATTTTCTACCTCTAGCTCTTCTTCTGGCCAGAAGTTTCTTACCACCTTTGGTTTTCATTTTTGATCTAAAACCATGTTTTCTAGCTCTTTTTATTTTAGATGGTTGATATGTTCTCTTCATATAAACTATTAATTATTAATTTAAATTTTGCCCTTTATAATAACTAAATATATAAATAGCAAATAGAAGATTTTATTATTAACATTTTATTCAATGGAAAAATCAAAAAAAATTAAATTATTTATCGGGTTATTTTATGTTTTTTTAGTGAGTTTATTTTTATACTTTCTTTTTTCTAAATTTACCATCCAAGAGGTTACAAGTTATGAGTTTATTAAGAACAATAGAGATTATTTCAACGAGTTAAAAAAGACAAATTTAATTTTATTAGGTTTTATTTTTGTTATATTTTCAACTTTGTGGGTTTTCGCTGCAGGATTTGGAACACCATTAGCATTATTTGCTGGATTTATTTTTGGTAAATGGTTTGGACTGTTATTCGCAGTTATAGGCATGACCTTGGGAGCAACTTCCCTTTACATGTTTTCAAATTATTTCTTAAAAGAAATTGTGAGGAACAAATTTCTAAATCGATATAAAAATCTCGAGCAAAAATTTAAAAAGTCTGAATTTATATATCTGATTTTTTATAGGTTTGTTGGGGGTATTCCATTTCAAATACAAAATGTCCTTCCATGCATGTTTGATGTAAAAATATTTAATTATTTTTGGGCAACTTTAATTGGAATGATTCCCTCATTATTTTTGTTAGTATCAATTGGAAGTGGGCTTGAGAAAATTATTGATCAAAACATAAAGGCTCCAAATATGATTGATTTGATCACATCTCCGTCAATTTATATTCCATTAATTGGTTTCTTTACTTTATTGGTAATTACTATCTCATTAAGAAAAGTATTTTATAGAAACTAAGATGGTGCTCCCACCCTGTACTGACCAGGAAATTATTCCTTACCATGGAATCGTAATACCATTTTACTATAGGAGCAAATATTAAAAATTGTATTTTATTGATTATAAAGCATTTTTTGCAAATTATTGCCTTAATTTTTTGATTAATATGATTTATATCTACAAAGAGGAATTTTTTATGGGCATTCATTACGATTATAAATCTACAAGAAGTGCAAAGTTAATGGAAAAGCAGGCAAAACGAGAGAGAAAGCTTGCAGAGAAAAAAGCGAAACGCTTAGCTAAAGATGGGTCCAAAAAAGATGAGTCAAATGAAAAAATGTTAGATACCTCAAAACCAATTACATTAGACTTTCTTACAAACCCAGACAAAAAATGACTCAGAAAATTCAGGCTAGAAAAGTTAAGGAGGCATTTGCATTAAGAAAAAATTTAAGAAAAAGAAAAATATTTCAAAAAAAAAGAAAAAAATAAATAATGTCTATTCAGCCTGACTCTTGGATAAAAAAAATGTGCAAAGAACACAATATGATAGAGCCTTTTTTGGATCATCAGGTTTCAGAAGGAAAAATTTCATATGGATTAAGTAGTATGGGATATGATGTTAGAATATCCAATGAGTACAGAATATTCACAAATATAAATAACACGGTAGTTGATCCTAAGAATTTTTCAGATGAAAATTTTGTAGATCGAAAAGGTGATTATTGTATCATTCCTCCAAATTCATTTGTTTTAGCTAAAACCATTGAATACTTTAGGATACCGAAAGATGTTTTATGTATTTGCGTGGGTAAAAGTACTTATGCGCGGACTGGAATAATTTGTAATGTCACTCCAATAGAAAATGAATTTGAAGGCAATATTGTAATAGAACTGAGTAATACTACTCCAAATCCAGCCAAGGTTTATTCGAATGAGGGTATAGCTCAATTTTTATTTTTTAAATCTGAAATTCAACCAGAGACAACTTACAAATCTAAAAAAGGTAAATATCAGGGTCAAACAACTATCCAAGTTGCAAAGATTAAAAAATAATTTATGCAAAAATTTCTGATTAACGGCCCTTGTAGAGTAAGAGGTAAAGTTAGTATTTCAGGATCAAAAAATGCATCATTACCTATTTTAGCTTCAACTTTATTATTTAATAAACCTATAATACTCAAAAATTTACCAAGGGTAAGAGATATTATGACCATGTTAAATTTACTTAAATCTCTTGGCTCAAATGTTGTTTTATCTAAGGACAGAAAAACAGTAAAGATTTATAATAAAAAAAAATTGAAAACATTCGCAAGTTATTCTCTTGTAAAAACTATGAGAGGGTCAATTTTAGTGCTGGGAGCATTGGTTGCAAAATTTCATAAATCTAAAACATCTTTACCTGGAGGATGTTTAATTGGTGCAAGACCAGTAAATTTTCATCTATCAGCTTTGAAAAAACTTGGTATGAATTACGAAATTAAGGATGGGTACATTATTGCTAAGTCAGAAGGGCCACTATTAGGCAAACTAATAAAATTTCCAAAAATAAGCGTTGGTGCGACTGAAAATTTAATTATTGCAGCTTGTTTAGCTAAAGGAAAAACTATTTTAAAAAATTGTGCAATTGAGCCTGAAATAAAAGATTTAACAAATTTTTTGAATTCAGCTGGAGCTAATATTCAGTGGAACGGAAGAATATGTACAATTAAAGGTGTTAAATCTTTAAATCAAACTAAATACTCGGTTATGTCTGATAGAATTGAAGCTGGCACTTTTTGTGTTGCTGCTGCTCTCACAAAAGGAAATTTAGAGATCAAAAATTTGAATGCCAGTATAATAAAATCTGAGTTAGATTTATTAAAAAAAGTAGGAGCAAAAATAAGTTTTTATAAAGATAGAATATTTGTAAAGGGACCCAAAAAAATTAAGTCAATAAAAATAATAAATACTAAAGAATATCCTGGTATACCAACAGATCTTCAAGCTCAGTTAATGGTTTTAATGTGTAAAGCAAATGGAAAAAGTTTGATAACGGAAAACATATTCGAAAACAGATTCATGCATGTCGCTGAACTTCAACGACTTGGTGCAAAAATAAACGTAAAAAATAATAAAGCAATTATCGAAGGTGGCAACAACCTTAAAGGTGCTGAGTTGATGTCTAGTGATTTAAGGGCTTCTGTTGCTCTTGTCTTAGCGGCTATAGTATCCGATGGAAGATCTATAATTAATAGGATTTATCATTTAGATAGAGGATATGAAAAAATTGAAAATAAACTAATTAAAATTGGCGTAAAAATTAAAAGAGTAAATAAGTGAACAAGTATTTAGCTAAAATAATTGCTAATGATCAAGAGGGTCTTCAAATGATATCAGCTTGTACCTCAGGCGCCAAAGTAAAGGTTTCAGATATTAAATATTTATCCTCAAACAAAGTATTTTTATTATCAATGGAAAGAATTAGGATAGAAAGTGAAAGTGACCCTGATGATAAAAAAATTAATAGTGTTTGTCGTTTCGATTTTGTTGATAAAGTAAAATCAAAGAACATAAATCAATCAAATCAAGAGTTGGTTTTAGAATTAATAGGTATAGATTACTTAAAAAATAAAGATGATTTTGAAATTAATTTAATTTTTAAAAATAATGCTCACATTGTTTTAACTATGGAAGCAATTGAAGTAAGATTGGAAGATCAGAGTGAAATTTTATAATGATA
>CACJWU010000022.1 GCA_902597215.1 uncultured Pelagibacteraceae bacterium
TTCAGAGAATGGAAAAAAAACTTTTTTTGAAAAAGAATTTTTTGTTTCTAAGTTATCTGATCGAATGGGTATGAGATTAGAAGGGCCAAAAATAGAAAATATTGTTAATACCAACATTAAATCTGAGGGTTTGATCAAAGGTGTCGTACAAGTGCCAGCTGATGGTAATCCAATTATAATGCTTTCGGATCATGGTACGATTGGAGGTTATCCTAAGATAGGTGTAGTAATAAGTGCTGATTATGACAAATTAGTTCAATTAACACCAGGTTCAAAAATAAAATTTGAGGAAATTGAATTATCTAGTGCAGAAACTTTATTTAAGTTGTATGACTTGGAAACTCAAAATTTAATTTCACAAATACGATGACATTTATAAGAAACTTACCTGGTCCGTTATTGATTTTTTTAGGAGCTTTAAGTTTAAGTTTTGGTGGGTTAATTGTTAAATCTTTTGAAGGAGCTACGTTGTGGCAAATTTTATTTTGGAGATCTTTATTTTTTTCTCTAACTGTCTTAGCCTTTTTGATTATAAGTTATAAAAGAGAAACACTAGTATCTTTTTATAAATCTGGATTACCAGGGTTTATAGGTGGAATAATTTTATCTTTTGGTTTTTGTGGATATGTATTTGCCATGTACAATACAACAGTTGCGAATACTAACTTTATAATTTCACTTCAAATATTATTCCTAGCAATATTTGGATATTTTTTTCTCAAGGAAAAAATAAGTTTGATTACATTATTGTCAATAATACTTGCAATGATGGGAGTTTTACTGATGGTAGGAAACTCTTTATCCCCTGGAGAATTATCTGGAAATTTAGCAGCTTTCACAATGCCTATTACTTTTGCAGTCTTGATTATGATTGTAAGAAAATTTCCCTCTGTAGATATGGTACCAGCTCAGTTTGTTGCTGGAGTAAGCTCATCTTTAATAGGTTTTTTATTATCTACTAAAATAATGATTTCTCCACATGATATTTTTTTAGGTTTTTTAGCGGGTTTCTTTCAAGTTGGTTTTGGATTTATATTTATAACCATTG
Source organism: uncultured Pelagibacteraceae bacterium (assembly GCA_902597215.1). Classification (GTDB taxonomy): domain Bacteria; phylum Pseudomonadota; class Alphaproteobacteria; order Pelagibacterales; family Pelagibacteraceae; genus Pelagibacter. The sequence continues at coordinate 1,049 of CACJWU010000022.1, forward strand.
GTGCAAGAACAACCCCGTCAGCTATGGTTGGAATAATAATGTTATCCGAATCTGTTTTAGGACCGATATGGGCATTTCTTTTTGTAAGTGAAAGACCTTCAATATTTGGATTAATAGGAGGCGCAATTATACTTTTTGCAGTATTATTACAGTTTTACTCACTTTTGAGTAAGCCAAAAAAAACTGTTTCTGATTGACATTTTCACATACATGTAAGATTATTCATTTACGGGAGAGACTACAGAATATCGTAGCGCCGAAGGAGCAACCACCCAGGAATCTCTCAGGCAAAAAGGACCGTAACATATTAATTCTGGAAAGAGATTTAATTCTCGCCGAAGGAGCAAAACTCTCAGGCAAATATACAGATGGGTACAAAGAGTTAATATGGAAAGAAAAAAAACATCGCTGTACCAATTACATCAAGATTGTAATGCAAAATTTGTTGAATTTGCAGGCTATCAAATGCCAATACAATATTCAGAGGGTATTGTAGAGGAGCATAAATTCACAAGAAATCACTCAGGTATTTTTGATGTTTCCCACATGGGTCAATTATTTATATATGGTGGCGAAGACTTAATCAAAGATTTAGAAAAAATATTTCCTTTAGATCTAAAAAATTTAAAATTAAATCATTCAAAATATAGCTTCTTGATGGATAAAGATGCTGGAATACACGATGATTTAATAATCACTAAAATAAATGAAGGTTTTTTAATAATTCTAAATGCAGCATGCAAGGACAATGACTTCAAAATTTTAAAGGAATTATTGAGAGAAAAGTACAAAATGGTTTTGGATGAAAATAGATCTTTAATTGCAATTCAGGGCCCTAAATCATCTCAAGTCCTTAATAAAGTTGTTGATGGAGTAAATGATTTAAATTTTATGTCAGGAAACTGGTTTTCATTTGAAAACCAGAAAGTTTATATTACGCGATCTGGTTATACAGGTGAAGATGGTTTTGAAATATCGATCCCGAATGATTTTGCAGATAAACTAACTAGAGAATTAATCTACAAAGGATCCAAATTAATTGGTTTAGGTGCAAGAGATACTTTAAGATTAGAGGCTGGTCTATGTTTATATGGCCATGATCTTGATAAAGACAAAACTCCAATAGAGGCAAATTTAAAGTGGGCAATTTCGAAAGAGAGAATATCTAAGGGAGATTTCATAGGCTCTGATATAATCATTAAACAATTAAATGATGGTGTCAGCAAAATTAGAGTTGGAATAAAACCTGAGGGAAGAATAATAGCTAGAGAAAAAACAAAAATATTCAATCAATCATATGTTTATATTGGAGAAATCACTAGTGGTACATTTGGACCAAGTGTAAATGGACCTGTAGCAATGGGTTATGTAGAAAATGAATTTTCAAAAAAAGATACTAAAGTTTTTTTAGAGGTAAGAGGTAAAAAACATCCAGCTAGCATTTGTAGTTTGCCTTTTTATAAAAAAAGTTATGTTAAAGGAGTAAATTAATGAGTGAAGTAAAATATTCAAAAGAGCACGAGTGGATTAAATTAGATGGAGATGTGGCAACGATTGGTATCACAAAACATGCAACAGAGATGCTAGGGGATATAGTTTTTGCAGAATTACCAGAAAAAGGTTCTAATGTAGAAAAAGATGGAACAGCTGGCGTTGTAGAGTCGACAAAAGCTGCTAGTGATGTTTACACTCCTGTAAGTGGTGAAGTTGTTGATACAAATCAAGCTATAGTAGATGATCCATCGAAAATTAACCAAGATCCAGAAAATTCAGCATGGTTTTTTAAACTTAAAATAAAAGACCCTGCAGAAATGGATACATTAATGAATAAAGACGATTATGATAAATTTGCAAAGGAGACATCAGCATAATGTTACCTAATTCAGAAAAAGATTTTATTAAAAGACACATTGGACCTTCTAAAGAAGATCAAAAAAAAATGTTAAAAGAATTAAATTATCAATCAATAGATGATTTAATTGACAACACTGTTCCAGAAAAAATAAAGTTTAAAGGTGAACTAAATATCGGTGAGTCGAATTCAGAATATGAAGCATTAAGAAAATTAAGAGCTATTTCGAAGAAAAATCAAGTTTACTCAAATTTTATTGGCATGGGTTATTATGGAACGTATACACCTTATGTTATTTTAAGAAATATATTAGAAAATCCAGGTTGGTACACTTCATATACACCTTATCAGCCAGAGGTAGCTCAAGGAAGACTTGAGATGTTATTAAACTTCCAACAAATGATTGTTGACTTTACAGGAATGGATATTGCTAATGCTTCTTTATTAGATGAGGGTACAGCAGCAGCAGAAGCTATGGGTCTTAGTCACAGATTAAATAAAAAAGATAGTAATTTAGTTTTTGTATCCGAAAACTGTCATCCTCAAACTATAAATGTAATTCAAACAAGAGCTGAACCAATGGGTTTAAAAGTTTTAGTAGGTAAAGAAGATAAGGTTTTAGACCAATTAAAAGAAGATTTAGTTTGTGGAATTTTACAATATCCTGGAACTTTAGGAGATATTAAAGACCCTAGTGAAGCGATTAGTAAAATTCATAAAAAGAATGGAAAGGCTGTATTAGCTTGTGATTTATTAGCGTTAGCTAAATTAAAAACGCCAAGAGAACTTGGTGCTGATATAGCAGTTGGAAGCTCGCAAAGATTTGGTATTCCAATGGGATATGGAGGTCCTCATGCAGCTTTTTTTGCAACAAAAGATGAGTACAAAAGATCGATGCCTGGAAGAATTGTTGGTGTGTCAGTTGATAGGCATGGTAATAAGGCATATAGATTATCTTTACAGACTAGAGAGCAACACATTAGAAGAGATAAGGCGACAAGTAACATTTGCACTGCTCAAGCTCTATTAGCAATTGTATCAGCAGCATACGCTATTTATCATGGTCCAGACGGAATTAGAAATATTTCTGAAAGAGTTTCTCAATTAGCAAAAAGTTTTGCTGATAAAATAAAACAGTCTGGGTATGAACTTTATTCCAATCATTTTTTTGATACTGTTACAATTATTACTAAAGAAAAAACTGATCAAATCTATAAAAATGCTTTAAATCAAAAAGTTAATATACGAAAAGTAAATTCTGAGATGCTTGCTGTTTCTTTTGATGAGAGAAAAAATGTTTATAGAGTAAATCAATTATTAAAAATTTTTAATGCAGCAGAATCAATCAAAAAGGAGGATCCTTCAATAAGTTTACCTAACTTACCAAAAAATTTATTGAGAACCTCAAAATATTTAGAACATCCAGTTTTCAACTCATATCATTCAGAAACTGAAATGCTCAGATATTTAAAAAGGTTAGAGGATAAAGATATAGCATTGAATAGAACCATGATAGCACTTGGCTCATGTACAATGAAATTAAATGCTGCAGCTGAAATGATACCAATTTCTTGGAAAGAATTCGCAGAACCTCATCCATTTGTTCCAATTGAGCAAATGGAAGGATTTAGAGATTTATTCACTGATCTTAAAAATTGGTTAAGATCTATAACTGGTTTTTCAGGTGTTTCTTTACAACCTAATGCAGGTGCTCAAGGTGAATATGCAGGTTTAATGGTTATTAGAAAGTATCACTTAGATAGAGGTGAGGCTAATCGAAATATATGTTTAATTCCAAGTTCAGCACATGGCACTAATCCAGCAAGTGCACAGATGGTCGGAATGAAAGTCGTAGTTGTTAATTGTGATAAAGAGGGAAATGTTGATTTTGATGATTTAAAGAAAAAAGCAGAGCAACATTCAGAAAACCTTGGAGCATTAATGGTAACTTACCCGTCTACCCACGGAGTATTTGAGGAAAAAATAATCGATATTTGTGAATTAGTTCACAAACATGGTGGACAGGTCTATATGGATGGAGCAAATTTAAACGCTTTAGTCGGAGTTGCAAAGCCTGGAAATTTTGGTCCAGATGTTTGTCATATCAATTTGCATAAAACATTTTGTATTCCTCATGGAGGGGGAGGACCTGGAATGGGACCTATTGCATGTAAAAAACATTTACAAGTTTATTTACCTAATCATCCAGTAATAAAAGATTGTGGACCAACTACTGGTATTGGAGCGGTATCGGCTGCTCCTTGGGGTAGCTCAAGTATTTTATCTATTTCTTGGATGTATATTAAAATGATGGGATCAGCAGGATTAAAACTTGCTACTCAAGTTGCAATTTTAAATGCAAATTATATTGCTCATAGACTAAAAGATCATTTTCCAATTTTGTATAAAGGATCAAATGGCAATGTTGCACACGAATGTATTATTGATATAAGAAATATTAAATCAGAGACAGGGGTGACTGAAGAAGATATTGCAAAAAGATTAATAGATTTTGGATTTCATGCACCAACTATGTCATGGCCAGTAGCTGGTACTATGATGATAGAGCCGACTGAAAGTGAAGGCTTGTCAGAAATCGATAGATTTTGTGACACTTTAATTAAGATTAAACAAGAAATTGAAAAAATTAAATCAGGTGAATTTGATAAAATTGATAATCCCATTAAGAATGCTCCTCATACGGACTCTGAGCTTGCTTCAGACAATTGGGAACACAAATACACTAGACAAGAAGCAGCTTATCCATCAAAATTTTTAAGAGTTAATAAATTTTGGCCACCAGTTGCAAGAGTGGATAATGTTTACGGCGATAAAAATATTTTTTGTACGTGCCCAAGCATGGATGAATTCAAAGAAGATGCAGCTTAATATTTGATGAAAATTGCTGTAGTTGGCTCAGGAATTTCAGGTTTAAGCGCTGCATATTATTTATCTAAAAATCATCAAGTAGATTTATTTGAAAAAGATGATCATTTCGGGGGTCATTCACATACAATAGATCTAAACATTAGCACTAAAAAGATTGCTGTAGATATTGGTTTTATTGTATTTAATTTTAAAACTTATCCTAATTTAATCAAATTTTTTAATGAAAATAAAATTGCAATAGAAAAAAGTGATATGTCTTTCTCTGTCTCATTAAGAAATTCTATGTTTGAGTATTGTGGAAAAGGATTAGATGGTATTTTCGCAAACAGATCCAATTTATTCAATCTTAAGTTTTTAAAAATGTTTTATGATATTATTAAATTTTATAAAAAGTGTGATCATTTTGATCAATTTGATGAAAACATAACACTTGGTAATTTTTTAGAGAAAGAAAAACTCTCAAAAGAATTCATAAATTATCACTTAATTCCAATGGTTTCTGCTATTTGGTCTATGCCACCTTATGAAGCTAACCAAATGCCATTAAAATTTTTTTTAAAATTTTTTCAAAACCATGGATTATTTAAATTAAAAAATAGACCTCAATGGTTTACAGTTTCTAATAGAAGTAGATCTTATGTGCAAAATATTCTTTCAAAAATAAGTGGAGAACATTTTAAAAACTATAATATAAATAAAATCAAAAGCAAATATTCAGGTATAGATTTGTATTACGGTGGAGAAAGTGAATTTTTTAATTATGATAAAGTTGTTTTAGCAACACATGCTGATGAAGCACTGTCTATAATTGACAATCCAACAAATGAAGAAAAAGAAATTTTATCAAAGTTTAGTTACCGAGAAAATATTGCCTTTATTCATACAGATAAAACAGCTATGCCAAAAAATAAGAAAGCATGGAGTTCATGGAATTCTTCTTTAAAAAAAGATGAGGTAAATAAAAGCTCAATAACTTACTGGTTAAATTTGTTACAAAATTTAAGATGTAATGAAGACATATTTCTCACTTTGAATCCTTATTTTGAAATTGATCAATCTAAGATATTAAAAAAAGTAAAATTTACCCATCCATACTTTGATCAATCTGCTCTGGATTATCAAGGAGAGCTTCGAAATTTACAAAATAAAAGAAATATTCTTTTTTGTGGTAGTTATTTTGGTTACGGTTTTCATGAAGATGGAATAAAATCATCTATTGAAATGCTTAAAAACCTCAATGACTAGTTCAATTTATAATGGCACTGTAATTCATAAAAGATTTAAACCAAAGATACATTTTTTTAAATATAAAGTTTTTTCATTATTAATTGATCTTTCTGAATTAAATGTTTTAGAAAAAAAAATTAATTTTTTCTCATATAATAGTTTTAATTTAATAAGTTTTTTTGATAAAGATCATGGTGAAAGAGATGGCTCATCTTTAATTGATTGGGTAAAAAAAAATTTAAAAGAAAATAATATTTTATTTAAAGACATTAAGATTAAATTATTGTGTTATCCAAGAATTCTAGGCTATGTTTTTAATCCTCTAAGTGTTTTCTACGTTTATGATAAAAAAGATAACCTAATTTCAATATTATATGAGGTTAAAAATACTTTTGGTGAACAACATACTTACATTTTTAAGATAAAGAATAATAATATTTTACAACATAGTTGTTCAAAAAAATTTCATGTTTCACCATTTATTGAGATGAATTGTAATTATTTTTTCAAAATCCTTAAACCAGGTGAAAAAATTTCTGTTATAATTGATCAGTACCAGTTGAATGAAAAATTATTATACGCTTCTCAAGATGGTAAAAGGGTAGATTTTACAAGCACAGAGTTAATAAAGTCATACCTAAAACATCCGTTAATGACCTTCAAAATCATTTCAGCGATACATTTTGAAGCGTTTAAATTATGGGCTAAAGGAATAAGGTTTGTTAAAAAAAAATTAAAAATAAAAAATAATATAACTTTTGAAAATAAATGAGCTTGTACACTTTATCAGACAGAATTGTATTTAATGTTTTAAAAGATATTGATTATGGTTATCTGGAAATTAGAACTTATCAAGGGAGATTATTTAAATTTGGTAATAAAGATGAAACTTTAAAAGCAAGTATTAAAATAAAAAAACCAAATTTTACTTTCAATTTAATTAAAGGTGGGAGTATTGGTTTTGCAGAGTCATATATGAGGGGTGAATTTGAAACTGATGATTTATCAAATCTTATTGAAATTACTGCAAGAAATATAAAGATTATTCATAAATTTTCAGGGTTATTGGATTTACCAATCATTAATTTTATAAAAAATATTTTTATAAAAAATACAAAAAGAAGAAGTAAGGAGAATATTTCGAAACATTATGATTTAGGTAATGAGTTTTTTTCATTATGGCTTGATAAAACATTAACTTATTCAAGTGCTATTTTTGAAAAAAAAACTCAAGATTTATCTGAGGCTCAAAATAATAAATATCAACAATTAATTAATTTAATTAATCCAAAAAATGGTGACAAGGTTTTGGAAATCGGATGTGGTTGGGGAGGTTTTGCAGAGTATTTAGGAAAAAAATATGATGTAAAGTTAGATTGTATTACAATATCCAAAAAGCAATATGAATATGCCAAAGAAAGAATTTATAGATGCGGTTTGAATGAAAAAGTTAATATTCAAATAAAAGATTATAGAGATTTAAAGGATAAATATAATTCGATAGCATCAATTGAAATGATTGAAGCAGTTGGACAAAACTACCTAGAAAGTTATTTTAAAACCTTAAAGGGAAACTTAGCAAATAATGGCACAGCAGCTATTCAAGCAATTACAATAGATGATAGTTTATTTGATAGATATAAAAATAAACAAGATTTTATTCAAAAGTATATTTTTCCAGGAGGATTTCTTCCGAGTAAAAATAGTATAAATAAATATGTATCTGAGAATGGTTTGATAATAAAGTCGTACGACTCTTATGCAAATCATTACTCTAGTACTTTAGCTTTATGGAGAAATGAATTTAATAAAAAGTGGGATTTAATAAAGAATCAAGGCTTTGACTCGACATTTAAAAGAATGTGGGAATTCTACCTTTCGTATTGTGAGGCCGGGTTTAAATCAAAAAATATTGATTTAATTCAATTTTCACTTCAAAATAAATAACTAAAAGGAGAGATGTGAGCAAAATAAGAAACTTCAAATCAATTCTATTGATAATCTTATTATTCTTAATTACAAATTGCTCAAATAATAGTGCTATGAAACCTGAAGATTTTAAAAATAAAGAACCAAGATTAATAATTGAAAATTATCTTTCTGGGAATGTAAAAGCATGGGGAGTTCTTCAAAATAGATCTGGAAAAGTTACAAGACAATTCTCAGCAGATCTAAATGGAAAATGGGACGGAAAACAATTAATTCTTGATGAAAAATTTAATTGGGACGATGGTGAAATTCAAACTAGACAATGGCAAATTACTAAAATTGATGATAACAATTATGAGGGTACAGCAGGAGATGTAGTTGGAAAGGCTAAAGGATATTCTTATGGTCCAGCATTTAAATTTGAATATGTTTTACTAGTTCCTGTCAAAGGAAGAGAAATGAAAATAACATTTGATGACTGGATTTTTAAACAAGATGATCGTGTTGCTATTAACAGAGCTACAATGACAAAATTTGGAATTAAGGTTGCTGAGTTGACAGTTGTTTTTGTAAAAGACTAACTGTTTTTTTGATATTTAGTTAGTTTTCCAACTAAACCAAAGTAAATTTTGTTTGGAAGAAAGCTTAAAATTTTAAGTATAATTGTTAATGATTTTGGAAAATGTATTTCAAAAACCTTTTTATTAATTAATCCATCGTAGATTTTGTCAGCCGCATATTCAGGTGATTTTAAAAAAGGCATTTTAAAATCATTTTTATCAGTCATTGGAGTTTTTATAAAACCTGGTGAAACTAAACAGATGCGTACATTTGATCTACCAAAATCAAAATATAAACTTTCTGCTAAATTATTAAGTGCTGATTTCGAAGGACCATATCCAGTAGAATTTGGTAATCCACGATATCCTGCAATAGATGAAACAATCGTGATTATCCCACTTTTTTTATTTTTAAAATACTCCTCCACAGCCTTAATACTGTTCAACGTTCCAAAAAAATTAATATTAAAAACATCCTCAATTTGTTCAACATCAATATCTCTTTCTTTTTTGGGATTCCATGTTCCAGTAGAAAAAAAACAAATATCTACTTCACCAAATTTTTCTTTAATATTATTAAATATCTCCTTACATTTAGATTTATCAGTTACATCCAATGGAAAGGAACTTATATTTTCATATTGATCTGAAATTTCTTTAAGAAGATTTTCACGTCTTGCTGAAATTGCCACATTCCAACCTTCATTAGAAAATTTAATAGCCAAAGCTTTACCAATACCTGTGCTTCCACCAGTTATCCAAATTGTTTTTTTATTCATAATATAAAGATGTATAATACTTATATGTTAAAAAATAAATTTTTATCATTTATTCTTTTTTTTGTAATCACTTTTTCAGCATCATTTATTGGCGGTTTAGCATCAATTAGCTTTAAAGAGCCATGGTATTCACAACTTGTAAAATCAAATTATAATCCTCCAGATTGGATTTTTGCTCCAGTATGGACAACACTATATTTGATGATGACTCTAGCTATTTGGTTTTATTG
>CACJWU010000023.1 GCA_902597215.1 uncultured Pelagibacteraceae bacterium
GCATCATGAAGATATCCATTAAGTCCAGCTAATATAATACCAGATAATACAGTAAAAGCTGCAGCCCACCTGAAGTAAAAAAGTGCTGCAGGAGCAATAATTTTTCCTATTGCAGGTTTCTGTTCATCAGGAATTTTTGACATGTTTGGAATTTGAACAAAATTAAAGTACCACAATAATCCAATCCACATAATACTTACGACAACATGTGTATATCTAGCAACCCAGCTCCAAAAAATTCTGTCAAAGCTAAATCCTTCATTTTGATAAAATAAACCCAAGAATAGAATTATAGCCAATGCAAGCGAAGCATGAATTGTTTTTGATAATGATGAAAAAAAATTAGCCATTAGTTGATATTATACTAAAATCATAAAAATATAAAAACATTTTTATTAGTTTAAAAGTGGTCTTAAAAATTTGCCTGTATAACTATCTTTTACTTTACATATTTCCTCTGGTTTACCCTCTGCGATGATTTTTCCTCCTTTTACGCCTCCATCAGGCCCCATATCAACAATATAATCTGCTGTTTTAATTACATCTAAATTATGTTCTATAACAACTACGGTATTACCTAATGCGACAAAAGTGTGAAGTATTTCAAGTAGTTTCTTAATATCATGTTGATGTAATCCAGTTGTAGGTTCATCTAAAATATACATTGTTCTTCCAGTCGATCTTTTAGAAAGTTCTTTAGCAAGCTTAATTCTTTGAGCCTCACCTCCAGAGAGAGTTGTTGCCTGCTGGCCTATTTTTATATATCCAAGACCAACTTTTTTCAAAGTTAGTAATTTTGTTTTGATATTAGATATATTTTCAAAATACTCACAACCTTCGTCCACTGTCATATTCAAAACATCAGCAATACTTTTGTCTTTAAATTTAATTTCTAACGTTTCACGATTGTACCTAGTACCTTTACATTCGTCACATTGAATATATACATCTGGCAAAAAATGCATTTCATAAGTAATTACTCCATCACCCTCACATGCTTCACATCTTCCACCTTTGACATTGAATGAAAATCTTCCTGGTTTATAACCTCTAGACTTTGATTCTGGTAAAGAAGTGAACCAATCTCTTATAGGTCCAAATGCACCTGTATAGGTTGCTGGGTTTGATCTTGGTGTTCTACCTATTGGAGATTGATCAATATCTATTACTTTATCAATTTGTTCTATACCTTTAAAATTTTTAAAAGGTTTAGGTATTTTTCTGGATTTATTATTATTTAAAGTTAAGTTTAATGCATTGTATAAAGTTTGAAGAATTAATGTAGATTTCCCACTACCAGAAACTCCAGTCACACAAGTTAAACTACCCAATGGAATTTTTAAATTTACATTATCTAAATTATTACCTGTTGCTCCAGAAATTTCTAAAAACCTTCCATTTTTTGCCAACCGTCTTTTATTGGGGATATTAATTTTAAATTTTCTTGAAAGGTATTTTCCAGTAATACTATTTTCATTTTGAGTTATTTCATTAAAAGTACCTTTAGCAACAACTTCGCCACCTTTATTCCCAGCTTCAGGACCAAGATCAATAATGTAATCAGCATTTTCCATGGTTTCAGTGTCATGTTCAACAACAATAACTGTATTTCCCAAATCCCTCAATCTCTTTAGAGCATTAATAAGTTTTACGTTATCTTTTTGATGTAACCCAATTGAAGGTTCATCTAATACATATAATACTCCAGTTAAACCAGAACCAATTTGAGATGCAAGCCTAATTCTTTGAGACTCACCGCCTGATAAAGTTCCCGACTCTCGAGACAATGTTAAATAATCTAAACCAACATTTAACAAGAAATTTAATCTTTCATTTATTTCTTTTAAAATATGTTCAGCAATTTTAAATTGTCTTTTATCTAGTTTTGTTTTGAGATTTTCAAACCATTTAGCAGCATCTAAAATTGACTTTTGTGTAACCTCACTAATATGCAAACCATCAATTTTTACACATAAAGCCTCATCTTTTAATCTGTGTCCATTACATCTTTCACATTTTGTGTCAGACTGATATTGAGAAATTTCTTCTCTTTTCCAATCGCTATCTGTCTCAAGATATCTTCGTTCAAGATTATTAATCACTCCTTCAAAAGTTTTTTTATGTGAATATTTTTCATATCCATCATCGTAAGAAAATTTTATTTCTTCATCATCAGACCCATATAGAATTATATCTTTTATTTTTTTTGATAATTTTGACCATTTTTCATCTAAAGAAAAATTATAATGTTTTGCTAGAGACCCGAGTGTTTGAGCATAATAAAGGGTTGTAGTTTTTGCCCATGGCTCTATTGCTCCATCTGCAATACTTTTCTTCTCATTTGGAATAACTAAATTTGGGTCAACATTAAGTTTTATACCTATACCATCACATTCTTCACACGCACCAAAAGGGCTATTAAAAGAAAACAATCTTGGTTCTATTTCTTCAATTGTAAATCCACTTTCTGGACAAGCAAACTTTGTAGAGAAAATTAATTTCTCTATTTTTCTATATTTTTTTGGTAACGTTTCATCTTCATATTCTACAAATAATAAACCATTGGCCAGGTTAATAGAAGTTTCAATTCCCTCAGCTAATCTATTGCCTAAAGATGAATTTATTATTATCCTATCGACAAGAATATAAATATCATGCTTTAATTTTTTATTAAGTTCAGGAACTTTGTCTATATCATAAAGAATATTATCAATTTTTATTTTACGAAATCCTCTTTTCTTATAATTCAAAATTTCTTTTTTATATTCTCCTTTTCTTCCTCTAACTATTGGAGCATATAGATAAATAGTTGATTTTTTGGGAAGTGTTTTTATTTTATCAACAATTTGTGAAATTGTTTGAGACTTGATAGGTTTACCTGTGAATGGTGAAAATGGTACTCCTGCTCTTGCATAAAGTACTCTCATATAATCATATATTTCAGTAACAGTCGCTACAGTTGATCTCGGATTCTTAGATGTATTTTTTTGTTCTATAGAAATAGCTGGACTTAACCCCTCTATTAGATCAACATTTGGTTTTTTCATTTTATCTAAAAACTGCCTAGCATAAGCAGATAAACTTTCTACATATCTTCGTTGACCCTCAGCATACACGGTGTCAAAAGCAAGAGAAGATTTTCCTGAGCCAGATAAGCCAGTTATAACTACAAATTTGTCTTTAGGAATTTCTAAAGAAATATTCTTTAAATTATGTTCTTTTGCTCCCTTAATAACTATCTTTTTAATCATAATTTTTGTTGCTTTGACTTAATAAAATTAATATTCAGAGTAAATTGTGATATAAATCTAATTAATTAAATTAACAAATAATAAATTATTATGGCTGGAAGTTTAAATAAAGTACTTTTAATTGGTCGTTTGGGCGCAGACCCAGAAATTAAACAAATGGTTAATGGAAAAAGTGTTGCTAGATTAAGTTTAGCCACTAGTCAAACCTGGAAAGATAAAAATACTGGTGAAAAAAAAGAAAAAACAGAATGGCACCGCATAGTTGTATTTAATGAGGGGTTAGTTAACGTAGTTCAACAGTATCTAAAAAAAGGTGCTCAAGTTTATGTTGAGGGACAACTTTCAACAAGAAAGTGGAAAGATGAACAATCAGGCCAAGATAAGTATTCTACTGAAATAGTTATTCAAGGATATAATTCATCTTTAACAATGTTAGGAGGCGGAAATTCGGGAGGTGGTATATCTAATGATAATACTAAATCTTCAAGTAACAGTGATGAGATTTCCCAAATTTCTAATGATATAGACGACGAAATTCCATTTTAAAAATTATGCAAAAAACAGAAGTTCCAAAGGATAATAATGTTAAGTTAATATCTATGCATGATGAGATGAGTTCATCTTATCTTTCATATGCAATGAGTGTAATTGTTAGTAGAGCACTTCCAGACATTAGGGATGGTTTAAAACCAGTTCATAGGAGAATTTTATACGCAATGTACAAAGGTGGTTATGATTCGTCTAAACAATTTAGAAAATCAGCAAGAATAGTTGGAGATGTAATAGGTAAATATCATCCACACGGTGATCAATCTGTTTATGACGCATTGGTAAGAATGGTACAAGATTTTTCAATGAGTTTACCATTAGTAGATGGGCAAGGAAACTTTGGATCAATTGATGGAGATCCTGCTGCTGCAATGAGATATACTGAAACTAGACTTTCTAAAGTTTCTCAATATTTGATTGATGATATTGAGAAAGATACTATTTCGTTTAAAAGTAATTATGATGAAACCGAGAAAGAACCAACAGTATTACCAGCTCAGTTCCCAAATTTATTAGTAAATGGAGCAGGTGGTATTGCAGTAGGTATGGCAACAAGTATACCTCCTCATAATTTGGGAGAAATAATTAACGGTACATTAGCTTTAATCGACAACAAAGATATCAAAATTAAAGATTTAATGAAACATATTCCAGGTCCAGACTTTCCAACAGGTGGAGTTATTATTGGAAAAGATATGATTAAACAAGGATACAACAAAGGCAGAGGTTCCTTTAAGATTAGAGGTGAAATTAATATAGAAACATTAAAGAATGGTAGAGAAAGACTTGTAATTACCTCAATACCTTATCAAGTTAATAAGTCAGTTTTAAATGAAAGGATTGCTCAACTTGTTAGGGAAAAAAAGGTAGAAGGCATAAGAGATATTAGAGATGAGTCAAATAGAGAAGGTATAAGAGTTTCAATAGATTTACGGAATGGTGTTGAGCCAGAAACTGTTAAAAGACAACTTTACAAAAATACACAGATTGAAAGTTCTTTTGGTTTTAACACATTAGCTATAGTAAATGGTAAACCTGAAACGTGTAACCTAAAAGATTTTTTATCAAATTTTTTATCATTTAGGGAAGATGTAGTTACTAAAAAAACTAAATTTGATTTACAAAAAGCTGAAGACAGAGCACATGTGTTAATTGGATTGTCTGTGTCAGTAGAAAATTTAGATAAAATTATAAAAATTATAAGATCATCTAAAACACCAGAAGATGCTAAAAGATCAATTTTAAAAACAAAATGGAAGATTAATAAATCTAGAAAATTAATTTCTTTAGTTGATAATAAAAAATCAAATACATACTCCCTTTCTAATAATCAAGTAAATGCAATATTAGAATTAAGATTACAAAAATTGACAGCATTAGGAATAAATGAGATTGAGTCTGAAATAAAGAAATTATCTGAATTAATATCTAAATATAAAAAGATTATTTCATCAAAAAAAGAATTGTTAAAAGTTATAAGTAGCGAATTAAAAGATATCAAAGAAAAATATTCAATACCCAGAAGGACAAAAATTATTGATGCAGTGCTCAATTATGATATTGAAGAAACTATTCAAAAACAATCAGTTTTGATAACTATTACATTACAAGGGTATATTAAAAGAGGATCATTGAATAGTGTTAAGACACAAAAAAGAGGTGGTAAAGGAAAAACTGGTATTACTACTAGAAATGAAGACTCTGTGGTTCAGGCTTTATCAGTTAATACACATACTTCAGTTTTATTTTTTTCAACAGAGGGATTAGTATATAGAGTTAAAGCATGGAAAATTCCAGAAGGCTCGTCTGCATCAAAAGGTAAATCTTTATTTAATATCTTACCATTAAAAAACCACCAATCTATAAGCTCAATTATGCCATTTCCTGAAGATGATTCTGAATTAAAAAACTATCAAATTATTTTTGCTACTTCTCAGGGAAAAATTAGAAAAAATAGTTTAGAAGATTTTTCCTCCATTAATGCATCAGGTAAAATTGCTATGAAATTAGATAATAATGATAAAATTGTTGGTGTTAAAATATGTAAAGAAGATCAGCACGTTATATTGAGCACTAGTTTAGGTAAATGTATTAGATTTGAGTCTAAAAAATTAAGAGTTTTTAAGGGCAGATCTTCTAAAGGCATTAAAGGTATTGTTTTGGCTCCTAATGATCAAATAGTATCGCTTTCAATAATAGATAATGATAAATTTTCTAAAAATGGAAAAATGAATAAAGATGAAAAGTCTGAATTCAAGGCTAAAGAGAAATTTATTCTCTCTATTACTGAAAATGGTTTTGGTAAAAAAACACCTCACACAGATTACAGAGTAACAAACAGAGGAGGAAAGGGTATTATTGGTATAATAAATTCTCCAAGGAATGGAAATATTTCATCCTCTTTTCCTGTATTTGATGGAGATGAAATTCTTATTTCCACAAATAAAGGACGAGTTATAAGGGTTGCAGTAAAAGAAATTCGAACTGCAGGAAGAAATACACAAGGAGTAAGAATTATTAAACTAAGTGGTGAAGAAAAAGTAGTTTCAGCAGATAAAATTGATGATAATTTAGTTTAATGAATAAAATTGCAATTTATCCTGGCACATTTGATCCTATAACTTTTGGACATATTGATGTAATAAAAAAAGGGCTAGACTTATTTGATAAAATTGTAGTTGCCGTATCCAATGTTGACAATAAGGATTATTTATTTGATTCAATTGAACGTATTGAAATAGTCAAAAAGGCATTATTTTCTGACCTAAAATTTAATAAAAAGAAGATTATTGTTATCTCATTTTCATCACTTACTACCGATTTGTGTAAAAAATATAAATCAAATATTATTTTAAGAGGGCTTAGAGCTGTATCAGATTTTGAATATGAATTCCAATTAGCAGGAATGAATCGTAAATTAAATAAAAATATTGAAACACTTTTTTTAATGTCAGATGTTGAAAATCAAATTATTTCATCTAAATTCGTTAAAGAAATCGTTAAATTAAAAGGCGATATTAAAAAATTTACAACCAAAAGTACAATTAAATTTTTAAAGAAAAAATATGAATAAATTTTTTATAAAATTACTGATTATTTTTTTTTTAACAACTAACCAATCAATGTCAGGAGAGAGTATGATGATCTTAAAACTAAAAGATGGAGATGTTAAAATTGAATTATTTGATGATGTGGCACCCAATCATGTTAAAAGAATTAAAGAATTAGCTAATGGAGGAAAATACGATAATGTAGTATTTCATAGAGTGATTGACGGATTTATGGCACAAACAGGTGATGTAAAATTTGGTAATTCATCCTCAAAAGATTTCAATCTTAGTATGGCAGGAATGGGTGGATCTGATTTACCAAATCTAAATCAAGAATTTAATAATCTTCCTCATGACAGAGGGACTTTATCTATGGCCAGATCATCAGATCCAAATTCCGCAAACAGTCAATTTTTTATCTGTTTCAAACCTGCTCCCTTTTTAGATAAACAATACACGGTTTTTGGTAAAGTAATTGAGGGTATGGAGTTTGTTGACAAAATAAAACGTGGTGATGAAAGTAATAATGGAGCTGTTTCTGATCCAGATAAGATTATTAGTTTTAAATCATTTTAATTTTTAATGGCATTAAAAAATTTTGCCTTTAAATTATTAAAAAAAGATAATTATGCTAGACTTGGGTTGATAGAAACTCATAGAGGTAATATTAAAACACCTGCATTTATGCCAGTAGGCACACAAGCAACTGTAAAAGCTTGTACAATGGATGACATTAAAAAAACTGGTTCTCAAATAATTTTGGCCAACACTTATCATTTAATGATCAGACCAGGAGTTAATCGTATAAAAAAATCTGGAGGTCTACATACTTTTATGAATTGTGATTTACCAATTTTAACAGACTCTGGAGGTTTTCAAGTTATGTCTTTATCTAAGTTAAATAAAATAGATCGTGAAAAAGGAGCTATTTTTAATTCTCATATTGATGGTAAAAAGTTCTATTTGAGCCCTGAGGAAAGTATTAGAATTCAACTTGATGTTAATTCCGATATTCTGATGATTATGGATGAATGTCCAAAAAAAACAAATGATTACGAGCTAATTAAAAAATCAATGGAATTATCCTTGTATTGGGCAGAAAGATCAAAAAAAGCGTTTGGAATTAACCCTCACAAAGCTTTATTTGGTATCATTCAAGGAGGTTTATTTAAAGATTTGAGAATTAATTCATTAAAAGAATTAATAAAAATTAATTTTGATGGATATGCTGTAGGTGGTTTGGCTGTTGGTGAAACTCAAAAAGAGATGTTTACTGTTTTAGATGATATTAAAGATGAAATGCCCAAAGATAAACCACATTATCTTATGGGTGTTGGTACACCCTCAGACATTTTAGGAGCTGTAAAAAGGGGAATAGATATGTTTGACTGTGTAATGCCAACTCGATCTGGCCGCACAGGTTTAGCATTTACCTGGAATGGAAGAGTTAATATTAGAAATAGTAAATATCAAAACGATAATTCACCACTGGATGAAAATTGTAAAAACTTAAATTTAAATAAATACTCGAAAAATTACTTGAATCATCTATTCAATACGAATGAAATTCTTGGATCAATGATTTTAACACTTCACAACATCAATTTTTATCAAGAATTAATGCACTCTATTAGAGAAAACATCAAAAATGGAACATTTGATAAATTTCACGATAAATACGTAGATAAGTTGTAAATTAGAAACTATTTGTCTCATAAATTCTTATTTGAATTATTAGGATAATTATGTATACACAATATTTCTTAAGCAATTATTATGGGCCGTTAGCTCAGTTGGTAGAGCAATTCCCTTTTAAGGAATGGGTCGATGGTTCGAGTCCATCACGGCTCACCATTAAATTTCCATTTAATGGCTGAAATATCCTATTTTTTTTAACTATTATATTTTTTTTAAAATAGTGTAATGTGAATTCAAGATCTAGTTATAAATGAGTAATTTAAAAAAAGACTTAGAAGATTTTAAAAAAACGACTGAGGGATTTAAAAAATTAAAACATCCTTGGGCAGTAAAAGTTTTGTACCCCTTGTTTTTAATCATTATTATAATTTTTATAGCAATAACTGGAAATTTTGAAAATAAAAAAAATGACCAAAAGCAATTAACTCAACTAGAAAAATCTATATCTCATTTACCTGATGGATCTATTAAAGTATCTAGTTTATCTCAAACTGATTATAAAAATCTTTGTCTTAATTCGATAACCAAAGATGTTAATTCATATGAAGATGGTAGCTTTGTATCATTAAATTTAAATATGGATCAAGTTAATGCTTCTAATACTGCACATAGAATTATTAATAATGGTGGCTCATTTGTAACAAGAAAAGTTGTTTGGAGAGATAACAAGTGCATTGGAAGTTTTTCTGTTTTAGGTATTTTGGATGGAATTGAAAGACGGGCGTTTATGAGTGGAAAAGTAATTTCATTTAATATAAAAAAATACAAAAATATGATATATGTCGGTGTTTTAGATATGATAGATATTAACTGATAGATAACATACTAAATTTTAACTAAACAGTTATTGTTAATTGGAAATTTTACTGTTGTGTAGTATTCTTTTAAGGAATGGGTCGATGGTTCGAGTCCATCACGGCTCACCATTAAATTTTAAGTGGTGGATAATCTATTATAATTTTGTTCATCCAATCATTAATATTCTTTATTCTATTATTTGCTGAAGGATGAGTACTCATAAATTCTGGAATTTCTTTTCCTTTTTTAAGTTCTTTCATTCTTTCCCAAATTTTAGGAGTTTCTCTTATATCATAACCAGAAAGAGAGGAAAAAATCATTCCAAGATAATCAGCTTCACTCTCTTGTTTTCTATTAAATGGGTTTGTAATACCTATTGATGATAGTAAACCAACCGTATTCATTCCAGTAACTCTATTGACTTGAGATAATTTTCCTCCACTAAAAATATCAATTAACTGTGTACCCGTATTTAATAATACATTTCTACTAGCTCTTTCTATAGAATGTTTTGCAACAGCATGAGCGATTTCATGTCCCATTACAGCCGCCAAACCATCAATATTTTTTGTGACATCTAACAATCCAGTATAAACTGCGATTTTTCCACCAGGCATACACCACGCGTTTTTAACTTTTTTATTATCAATAAGTATATACTCCCAATCAAAATTAATTGTTGGATCTTCTATGTTTGAGCTATCAAAATATTTTGATATGGAAATTTCCATTTTTTTTCCAATTTTTTTTATTTGATTTAGTGTCTCTATATCTTCACTCATTTTTTCTTTTTTTTTAATTTTTTCAAAAATTTGAGCTGCTTGAGCGTTTAATTTACTTTCAGGTATTATTTTTAGTTGTTTTCTATCAGTAATTGGGGCTGTGGTACATGAATTGAGAACGAAACCACAACAACTGCAACCTACATAAGATAAAAATTTTCTTCTATTTATTTTCATTATAT
>CACJWU010000024.1 GCA_902597215.1 uncultured Pelagibacteraceae bacterium
TTAAACGAGGAAAATATCATTATGATAGTTCTGTTTTTCCATATGTATGTACCGCTGTAATTAAAGGTAAATGGAATTTTAAGGAATATAAAAAAGAATTATATGAAATATTTTATAATAAAAAATTTAACATTTTTTCTTATTATTTATCAAAGATTAGATTTTAATTTTGTTTAATGCATTATTCTTAAATAAATTAGCTTCATGTATATATCTTCTGACCATTTGTGTAGTTTTATGACCAGTCATTGCCATTATATTTCTTTCTTCAGCACCAAACTCAGCTGCGGTTGTTGCAAAACCTGACCTTAAGCTATGACCTGCATATTTTGAGGAGTCTAGGCCTGCTTTTTCAGCATACCTTTTAATTATTAAAGCTACCGATTTATCTGATAAATCAAAGATCTTTCCTTCATTAAGATTTTTAAATTTATCATTAATTAAATTTCTCAATGCAATCACTGGACAGAATTCCTGATTATCGAAGTAGGGAATGGCTTTAATAATACCTTCTCCTGATTGATCTGTTTTAGATCTTCTAATAAGAATTTTTACACCTTCTGGAACAAATTCTACATCATCATAATTTATGTTAACTAACTCAGATCTTCTAAATCCTCCTGCAAACCCAATCAAAATTAAGGCTTTATCTCTAACTTTTTTTTTATCTATTACTTTAATTATTAGTTTTAAATCGTTAATTAATATAGGTTTTTTAGCTTTTTGTCTTGATCCTAAAGTTCGTTTTATACCATGTAAGTTTTCCATAATTATAGGATGTTTAGTATCTAGATAATGGCCTTTTAATTTATGGATCACGCTTATAGAGGCAATTCTTCTTTTTAAGGTGCTAAATTTTGAGGTTTTAGATAAATGAGTTATATAAATAGCTATAATTTTAGGCTGTGTTGGCATTGAAGATAAACCATTTTTTATACAAAAAGTTGAAAAATCCCTAAAATCAGATTGATAAGCTCTCAAAGTATTGTCAGATTTAGAATTCTTTAAATTTTTTAAAGTTTCTAATTCTAAGTTTTTAACGTCAGTTGTTAAATTACCCATATATTTCCGATAACCATTAATTATCGGAAATTATATATTAATAGATTTTATATGTCAAATGAAATAATTTAAAAAAATTATGGGTTCAATTGATGGAGAAATACCTGCGGTATGGTTTTTAATTAGCTCAATTGGTTTTGTTATTTTAAGTGTTATTCAATATAAAAATACTGGAAAAAGCATAAATACAATATTCTTATCCATCATGGCTATTATATTTTTTGCTAGTTACATAATATTACTAATACCACGTTAAAAACTTATTAACATGACCTGTTGAAAAGTAAGTAAATTCAACGATTAAGTGATACCCTTAGAGACCCCTCTTTGTTATTATGAGTTAACTTAAGAGGCAACTCTTAACTGGCCAGCCAGAGAAAGGCCGAGAGGCTCAAGTCTGGAGGGCAGAAAGCCCTGTAAAGCAGCGCTAAACATACGGGGTGGTAGGTTCGGCGGTAGCGCATACAACGACGAACCAATAAATTCTGATCTTTACACCCTAAAAGGTGTAGAGAATCAGGATTTTTTTCTATTAGAATGTTATCAGGCACAAAATTTCAAATAAAAGTGTGGAATTACTTAAAAACTATTCCCAAAGGTAAGGTAAAAACTTATAAACAAGTGGCTATTGCAATAAAAAAACCTAAATCAGCTCGTGCAGTTGCTAATGCTTGTGCTAAGAACCCATATGCACCAAAAATACCATGTCACAGGGTAATTAGATCTGATGGAGCTCTCGGAGGTTACTCTGGAAGAGGTGGAATTAAGCAAAAGCTCAAATTACTTAGGTCTGAAAAAGTAGATATTTAGCTATATTTCAACCCTTTTTAAGTTAAAAAAGTGTGTAAAATCAATGTTTTTTTGCCTTTTCAAGTGATTTCATATCAAATAACATAATTCACGCTTCAAGTTGTACCATATATTAGGGTATACTTAAAATAGACCCCTCTATGGACGTTTAAATGCTATATTCAATTAGTGCATCGCTCTATTATTCAACTATATCAATACTTTTAGATTGCCCTATTTTAACGGAATATTAATAACCACAATCGATAAAAAACCCCTATTTTAGATGATTATTTGATGTTTTTTATAATTTGCCAAAAAATCTAAATTTTGGCACATCATATTTAGGTAATTTTGTGTTAAATAATTTTAAATATTCTAAAAAATTAAATAATTTATACAATTAAAAAATGTAATAAATACAATATTTTAAAATTAATACTTAATGTAATACTTTAAATATTAGTAAATAAATAATACCTATTATTTGACTTTTCTAATTAAGTTTTCTCTTCTTGAGATGTAAATACCACTTAAAACAATAATAAATAAACCTATGAAAGTCCAACTATCAGGAAAATCACTGAAAAAATAATAACCTATAATGATATTTGTAATGATCTCAAAATAGCTAAATGGAGCTAATTTCGAAGCATCAGCGTATTTAAGAGACAGTATTAAAAATAAATGCCCTATACAGGCAAAAACACCAATGGCAGCCATCATTGACCATTGATTAATAGTTGGCTTAACCCAAACAAATGGCATTATTGTTGATATGATTACGGCCCCTACTACACCAGTTAGTAATAATGTTAATAATGGATTATCTGAGGTGCTTAATTTACGAGTAATAATTAAATAGAAACCGTACATTATTCCCGTTCCCAAAGCAGCTATACTTGCTAGATTAATTTCAACAAAACCAGGTCTTATTACTACCAAAGAACCTATAAATCCTATAATCACAGCAGACCATCTTCTAAAACCTACCTTCTCACCTAAAAAAAAAGGTGAAAAAGCAGTTACAATTAAAGGTGCAACAAAAGCTAATGTTAATGCTTTTGCTAAGGATATAACTGAAATCGCATAAAAGAAACAAATGTTTGCAGTTAATAGAATTAAACCTCTGATAAATTGTAATTTTGGTTTATCCGTCCATACAAGATTTTTTCTAAAAAAGAAAAACATTATTGGAAAAGTAAAGGCTACAGTAAAAAAATATCTTGCCCACGTTATTTGCAATACTGGAAGATCAGCACTTAAATATTTTGCAAATCCATCCATTATTGGAAGCATTACCCAAGCTAAAAGATTAAAAACTATAGCCTTCATTTATAAATTAAGGATATAGACTAATTAAGGTATTTTAAAGCAAAGAATACAACTATCGGAACAGTTATGAATGACATAAGTGTTGAAACTACAATAGTACTGGCAACACTATCTACAACCTTCTTTGGTGAATATATTGATGCTACAAGGTAATTTAAAACAGCACTTGGCATTGAACATTGAATTAATAAAACACCAGCTGCAAAACCCTCTAAATTAAAATATAATATCAATAAATATCCAATTAAAGGACCAATTATTACTCTACCTATAGAGGAAACAATTGCTTTATTAAATGAAAAAACCTTGAGTCTTGTTAAGGCAATACCTAATGACATTAATATTAGAAATATTGTAGCATACATCAATAAGAAAGTTGTATTCTCTACAAATCCTGGGAGTTGATAATCATAATAAAGTAAGAATACTGAAATTATTATTGCATAAAAAGGAGGGCTTTTTAATATTACATTAAAACTAAATCTTCTATCAGCTAAAAAAACACCAAGAGTAAAATGACATAAAATAATCAAAGCAGATATGGCGGCTGAAACACCTAATCCTTGAGAGCCATAAGCAAAAAGACATATTGGTAAACCCATGTTTCCAGTGTTGGGCATTGTTAATGGAGGTAATTCTCTAATAATATCTTTCGTATTAAGTAGATATAATATTAATACTCCAGTAATAATGAAGCCACATATAGCTAGTGAGTAATACCAAAAATAATCTAAAAAAATATTGAACGAGATATTTACTGGATTTAAAGCATAGATAATCATTGCAGGTGTACCAACATTTGCAGCAAAATTGGTAATAAAGGTTGTATCTATTTTTGGATTTTTTTTACCTAAATAATATCCAATACCCACAACAAAAAAAACAGGAAATAGAACTTCAATAAGTTTTAGGTAAATATCCATTAGTTATAAAGCCTAATTAATGTAGGAAATTTAATCAGATTTTTATTATTTTTGAAATTTGATAAACATTTTCTTACATTAATTTCAGTAGTTTTATGAGTAATTATTACAATAGTTGCTCTATTATTTTTTTTATCAGGAGTTTGAATTATTCTTTTAACAGATATTTTAAATTTTGAGAGCCTGTTAGTAATAGAAGATAAAACACCTTGTTTGTCTTTTACTTCAAATCTTAAATATAAAGAATTTGAGTAATAATCTTTATTATATGTATTAATTGTGGCTCTTTTATTTGAGGCAATTCCAAATGGATACTTTATGTTTCCTCTTAATATTGATAATAAATCTGATAATAAAGATGAAGAAGTTGGTCCTGCGCCAGCCCCCTCGCCTTGTAAAATGCTCTCTCCTACGGGTTTACCTTCAATAATGACAGCATTCATAACTCCGTTAACGTTACCAATATAAGAACTTTTTTTTACTAAACATGGATGAACTGTTTCAAATAGTTTATTATTTATTATTTCAGATATTCCTAATAATTTTATTCTATAATTTAATTGATTGGCAATTTTAATATCTTTTAATTCAATGTTTTCTATTCCCTCCATAATACATTTACTTTTTGAAATTTTATTATTAAAAGCTAATGCAGATAATATTCTTACTTTGGCAAATGCATCAAAACCGTTTAAGTCTAGTTTTGGATTTCCAGGTTCTGCGTATCCTAAAATTTGTGCTTTTTTTAAAACTTTATCAAAAGGTTCATTAATGTTTTCCATTTCTGATAATATATAATTAGTTGTTCCATTTAGTATGCCATAAACCTTGTTAATTTTGTTAGTTGCTAAACCCTCTTTTATAGTTCTTAAAATAGGAATTCCACCAGCAACAGAAGCTTCAAACTCAAGATTGACTCTATTTAATTCTGCAAGTTTTGATAAAGTATCACCATGTTTAGCTATAAGTGCTTTATTGGGTGTTATTACATGACTTTTTTTTCTTAATGCTAGTTCAACAATTTGTTTTGAAATGCCATCTGACAATCCAACACATTCAAAAAGAATATCTATATTTTCATTTTCAAAAATTTTTATAGGATCTTTATAAAAAATTTTTTTGGGAAATGAAAAGCGTCTTTTTTTATTTTTATTTTTTGCTGAAACAGCTACTATCTTTATTTTTTTACCTGTCTTTTTTTCAATATCTTTTTTTTTGAGATTTAATTCATTATGAAGATAAATACCGATTTGACCAAGACCAACTATAGCTATGTTTATATTTTTTTTCATTTATTTATATTGGGATATTCGGTTTTTTTTGTATAATCACTCAAATATATCTTATACTCTTCAATAGTCATAAAAGTAATATCTTTGGATTTTTTGAGAATTTCATTCAATTTAATTTCTTTTATAATTTTTTGTTCATTATGTTCGTTCCAATATTCAGAATTATCATTAAACGAACATGAAGTTAATAAAAATAAAAAAACGAATATTTTAATCAATCTCATATTAAACCTGTCTTTAATGGTAATTTGAATTTTAAATTCATATTTTGTACACCTTGCCCAGAGCCACCTTTAATTAAATTATCGATTGCTGATAAAATTATAAATTTATTTTTATAATTTGTTTTGCATATTGAAATATTGCAATTATTAGTTTTCAAAACATCATTAGTACTTAAAAAATGATTGTTTTCTAATACCTTTACAAAAATGTCTTTTTTATAATATTTTGATAGGACATTCCTAATCTTATTTTGTGAGACATTTTTTTTAGCTTCTATATAGATAGTGCTCAATATTCCTCTAAACATCGGTGTTAAATGTGGCGTAAAAATAAAATTAAATTCATTTTTAGTGTATTTTTTTAAAATTTGAATAATCTCAGAATTATGTCTATGAAATCCAACTCCATAAGCACTCAAAGATTCATAAAGATTTTTATTTTTGTATTTTTTATGAACTCCTCTGCCAGCACCAGAATAACCAGATTTAGAGTCAATTATTATATTTTTTACATTAATTAGTTTTTTTTCTAACAGAGGAATTAATGGTAATAAAATTGATGTTGGATAACAGCCGGGACATGAAATTATTTGAAAATTATCTATTTCACTTCCATTTATTTCAGGTAAAGAATAAATACTTTTTTTAATATTTTTAACTGATTTATGTTTCTGATTATACCATTTGAAATAATCTGAACTTTTTTCAAGTCTAAAATCTGCAGCTAAATCAATCAAAGTGTTATTTTTGTTTAAAAAATTTGAAATTACTTGAGCTTCACCATTTGGGAGAGCTGTAAAAATAATATCTACTTTATTTAAATATTTTTTATTAAATTTTACAATTTTTGGTAATTTATTTTTTGACAAAGATTTGTCATAAAAAGAAATTTTTTTTCCAACGGAGGAATTACCACAGAGGTATTTTATTTTAACATATTTATGTTTCAATAATAACTTTATTAGTTGGATACCAATGTATCCAGTTGATCCAGCAATTAATACATTAAGCTTACGCATTTTATATTATAACAGTTAAAAATTAAAAAAAAATTATCTTTTAGAAAACTGAAAGCTTCTTCTCGCTTTTTTTCTTCCAGGTTTTTTTCTCTCAACTGCTCGAGAGTCCCTGGTGGTTAATTTTTCAGTTTTAAGAGTTGATTTCAAGTTTTCATCAAATAAAACAAGTGCTTTTGATATTCCATGTACCATTGCTCCAGCTTGACCAGTTGGGCCACCGCCTTTAACACTGCATTTTACATCATAATCTGTAGATTGATTAATCAATTCAAATGGTCTTACAATTTGCATCTTATGATTATCATTAGAAAAATACTCACTATAAATTTTACCATTAACATATATTTTTCCTGATCCTTTTTTTAGCCAAACTTTAGCAACTGAAGTTTTTCGTCTACCAGTTGCATATTTACTATCTTTAAAATCTAGTTTTAATTTTGTTGATTTAGTACTTGGTTGTGTATTTTCCATATTAGTTTCTTACAACATTCTTATTATTTAATTTATTCAATTCTATAACTTTGGGATTTTGGGCTGAATGAGGGTGTTCAGTTCCAGGATAGATTTTTAGTTTTGTTAGTTGTTTTTTTCCTAAAACACCTCCTGGTAACATTCGCTTAACTGCTAATTTAAGTATTTCTCCAGGTTTTTTTTCATGTAATTTTTCAGGTGTAGTCTCTTTAATACCTCCCGGATGTCCAGTGTGTTTAAAATATTTCTTATTTTGAAATTTTTTTCCAGTAAATTTTATATGTTCAATATTTTTAACAATAACAAAATCTCCGTCATCCATATGTGGTGTGTAAGTAGTTTTATTTTTTCCTCTAATAATTTTAGAAATAATGGTAGCAAGTCTACCTACCACAGCATTTTTAGCATCAATTTCATACCACGATGATGTAATTTGGTCTTTTTTTAAGAATTTTGACATTGTGCGAGGATTAATACTATTTATAAGTTTAAAGTCAAATTGATATTTCTGTTGTTTTACCTGATTTATTTGATATAAATATAGTTGCTGATTTGTACCTTATTGCTAGCATAAAAAAGCTAAAAAGGTTTATCCAACATTATCGGCAGGTATTTGAACTATATTGTACACCTTGCATAAGCTAAAGTACTAAAAAAGGAGTAATATGACTAAAAAAAGAAATAACCCTGAAACAATAGCTATCCATGGTGGTGATTATAGATCTGATCCAGCAACCAATGCTGTGGCAGTACCAATATATCGTACAACCTCATATCAATTTCAAAGCACAGAACATGCAGCAAATCTTTTTGCACTTAAAGAGTTTGGCAACATTTATACCCGGATAATGAACCCAACAAATGACGTACTTGAAAAAAGAATTGCAGCTTTAGAGGGTGGTCTTGCTTGTTTGACTGTTTCATCTGGACAAACTGCCTCAACATTTGCGATTCTAAATGTTGCTCAAACTGGTGATAATATTGTGAGCTCTACAGATCTTTATGGTGGAACAGTATCATTGTTCACTCATACATTAAGTAAACTTGGTATAGAAATTAGATATGCTGATCCAGCTGATCCTAATAATTTTGAAAAATTAATTGATAATAAAACTAGAGCTTTTTATGGAGAAACTTTACCCAATCCATATTTGAGAGTTTTTCCAATTAAAGAAGTTTCTGATATAGGAAGAAAATACAATATACCATTAATAATGGATAATACCGCATCCCCTGTTATTTGCAAACCTATAGAACATGGTGCAGCAATAGTTATTCATTCTTTGACTAAATATGTTGGTGGGCATGGGACAGCCGTTGCAGGAAGTATAGTTGATAGCGGTAATTTTGATTGGACAGCAGATCCAAAAAGACAACCACTTTTCAATGAACCAGATGCAAGTTATGGAGGAGTAATTTGGGGTAAAGCAGTTCCTGAACTTACTGGCGCAAATATTCCATTTATTGTAAGAGCCAGAGTTTGTTTATTAAGAGACCTAGGTTCTGCATTAGCTCCAGATAACGCTTTTGCTATAATACAAGGTCTTGAAACAGTAGCTTTGAGAATGAAACAACATTGTGAAAATGCTGAAAAAACACTCAACTTTTTAAAAAATCATAAAGAAGTGACTAAAGTTATTTATTCAACAGAGCATAACAAAAATATAGCGGATAGGGCTAAAAAATACCTAAAAGGTGGTAATGGTCCAATGATAGGTATAGAGTTAAAAGGTGGCATAGAAGCAGGTAAAAAATTTATTGAGTCATTAAAAATGTTTTATCATGTAGCTAATATTGGGGATGCAAGAAGCTTAGCCATACATCCGGCAAGCACTACTCACAGTCAACTAAATGAAAAAGAGTTAGCTGCATCAGGTGTTACTCAAAGTTATGTAAGATTATGTATTGGTTTAGAGCATATAGATGATATTATTGAAGATTTAGATCAAGCACTAAATAAATCATCAAAAAGCAAACTGAAAGCTGTAAGCTAAAATATTTTCTTATATCTACATATATAAAGAAAATATAATGTAGATAAAATTATTAATATTGAATTTATTTGGTGTAGAGATGCATAAATAATTTTTACACCAGATAAAATAGTTAATACTCCTAAAAAAATTTGAAATAACAATATTAAACCTATTATCAAAATTGGCACGTAAAAAAAACTTATTTTCGTTTTTATGACAATAAATAAAAGATAAAGATAATAAAAAAATATTATATAAGCTAAATTTCTATGAATAAATTGCATTAATGACGGATCTGCCAAAAAATTTATTTCAAAAAACTCTAAAAATTTACTATCATCCGGGAAATAGGATGTTCCCATTAAAGGCCATGTGTTATATATTGTGCCTGCATCCATACCTGAGACAAAAGCACCAAATATTAATTGTATGAACAATAATAAAAGGAAAGTTTTTACCTGAAACAATTTTATTGGTATTTCCATTGACTTAACATTGGTTAATTCAAGAAATTTCCAAAAAATTATAGACAAGATTACAAATGCTATCGTTAAATGAAGAGATAATCTGTAATGACTTACATCTACCCTTTCAACTAGTCCGCTTGATACCATGTACCAACCAATAAATCCTTGAAAACAAATTAAAAGAAAAATAAAACCATACTTTTTAACAACCCAGAAACCATATTTTAAAGAAAAATAAATCATAGGTAATAAAGTGACAAGTCCAATGAATCTTCCTAATTGACGATGAACCCATTCCCACCAGAAAATAATTTTGAATTCATCAATGGTCATATTAAAATTCTGTTTTTTAAATTCAGGAATTTCTTTGTATAAATCAAAATATCTTATCCAATCACTATTATTAAGTGGTGGCAAAAAACCAACAAATAATTCCCAACTTGTTATAGACAACCCTGAGTCTGTCAATCTAGTAAGTCCTCCAATTAAAATTATTAGAGTAATCAACAACATTAACGAAAATAACCAAATTTTGATTAAAAAATTTTGATGATATTTCTGACTATACATTGTCAAATAAATATATTAATTATTAATTAATCCAATTAATTAAATG
>CACJWU010000025.1 GCA_902597215.1 uncultured Pelagibacteraceae bacterium
TCCAGTTACTTTTAAAGGAGACTTTGCCTCACCATCTTTAAATTCTATAAAATATTTTTTACCATCTCTATTGATTTCTAATTGTAATTTTTCTGATAATGCATTAACGACTGAAACTCCTACACCATGTAAACCTCCTGATACCTTATAAGAATCATGATCAAATTTACCACCTGCATGAAGTTGAGTCATTATTACTTCTGCTGCAGATTTTTTTTCTCCTTTATGAATATCTACTGGGATGCCTCTACCATCATCACTTACTGTGACAGTGCCATTTTCATTTATTCTAACATCAATATTTTTACAATATCCTGCTAAAGCTTCATCAATAGAATTATCTACTACTTCATATACCATATGATGCAAACCTGTTCCATCATCGGTATCGCCAATGTACATACCTGGTCTTTTTCTTACTGCCTCTAAACCTTTAAGAACTTTTATTGAGTCTGCTTGGTAGTTGTTTTTATTTGTCATTTTTATAATTTTGGAAAAAAAAATTATAACATTTTTTTTATATAATTGCTTAATTTATAATTTAATTAAGTGATAAATTTGGTCAAATTAAGCTTATAAATATTGATTTTTTGATGGCGGAGAGAGCGGGATTCGAACCCGCGATAGAGTTGCCCCTATACACGCTTTCCAAGCGTGCGCCTTAAACCACTCGGCCATCTCTCCTTGAAGAAAAATTATAATCCATTAGTTATTCTAATCAAAATTTATTATATTATTAAAACATATGTACTTAATTTCTCATCGTGGAAACCTTAATGGAATTCAAAAAGATAAGGAAAATGAACCGGGATATATAAATACCGCAATAAATAAAGGTTTTGATGTTGAGGTTGATGTAAGATTTGAAAATAATAAATTTTTCTTAGGTCATGATTTTAGTCAATTTGAAATAAATAAAGAGTTTTTATTAAATAAAAAAATTTGGTGCCATGCAAAAACAAGTGAGGCACTATTGGCTTTAGATAAAATTAAAGCGCATTTTTTTTGGCATCAGGAGGATGATTATACAATAACAAGCAAAGGATATATTTGGACTTATCCAGGCAAAAAATTATTTTCAAAAAGTATTTGTGTTTTACCAGAAAAAGCTAATTATAAAGAAATTAATTGTTTAGGAATTTGTTCAGATTTTATTGAGAGATATAAATAAAAAAATGATAAAAGCTATAATTTTCGACTTAGACGGTGTCCTAGTAGATACTAAACAAATACACTTTGAGGCACTGAATGAATCACTGAAAAAATACAATTTTAAACAAATATCTATTGATGATCATATAAAAGTCTACGATGGATTACCTACCATTGAAAAACTAAAAATTTTAGAAAAAAAGAAAATTTTGTCTAAAAAATATTTTAAAAAATTAAACAGTTACAAACAAAAAATAACTACAAATATTCTTAAAAAAAGAATTAAAAAAAACAAAAAAATTATAAAAATAATGCAAAATTTAAATAAAAAATATAAAATTGCAGTAGCGACTAATGCTGTTAACTCTACATTGAAAATTTGTTTAGATAAACTTGGGATTTCAAAATATATAGATTATAAACTTTCAAATGAAGATATAAATAATCCAAAACCAAATCCAGAAATTTATCTTAAAATATTCATTAAGTTTGGAATATATCCATCTGAAGCTTTAATAATTGAGGATTCTCATTATGGAAGAGAAGCAGCAATTTCTTCTGGTGCAAAACTATTGCCTATTAAAAAAATTGAGGAATTAAATTTGAAAAAAATTAAGCTTAATCTAGAATCAAAAAGAATTATTAATAAAAAAAATATATCCTGGGAGGATAATAAAATGAATGTTTTAATTCCAATGGCTGGAGCAGGTAAGAGATTTTTTGATGCTGGCTATGTTTTTCCCAAACCTTTGATTGAAGTAGACAATAAGCCAATGATACAGTGGGTAATCGAAAGTCTAAATTTAAATGCAAACTATATTTTTATTATTCAAAAAGAACATCAAGAAAAATTTAATATAAAAAGTGTATTGAAAATACTTCAGCCTAATTGCAAAATAGTTGAATTAGATCATTTAACTGAAGGAGCTGCTTGCACGACTTTGTTAGCCAAAGAGTTTATTAACAATTCAGATCCATTAATAATAGCTAATTCTGACCAATACATTCATTGGAACAGTTCAAAGGCTCTTTATGATTTTAATTCAAAAAATTTAGATGGAGCTATTTTAACATTTGAGGCAATTCATCCAAAATGGTCTTACGCTAAATGTAATGATGAAGGTTTTGTAACTGAGGTTGCTGAAAAAAAAGTAATATCGAAAAATGCTACAGTTGGTGTCTATTACTGGAAACATGGCTCTGACTATGTAAAATCAGCTGAAGAAATGATTAAAAAAAATATCCGTGTAAATAATGAATTTTATGTATGCCCAGTTTATAATGAATTTCTTTCAAAAAATAAAAAGGTAAAAATTCATAATGTAGATAAAATGTTTGGACTTGGCACTCCGGAAGACCTGAATAATTTTATTCGATCTATTAAATGAGTTTTAAAAAAATTTTAAAAGATAAATTAGGAAAAAACTATTATAAATTTCGGCTTTCGTACATATTAAATTCTTTATTTGGAAAATTATATGTAACTTTAAGAAAAAAATTTAAAAGTTTTATTGGTAACTTTAATTTTTTCAAAAACAAACTCAACAAAAAAATAGAACATCAAAAAATAATTCAAAAAGAATCTGGTTTTTTAATTGATGCAACAAAAAATAATTATTTGACCTACCACTTAAGGCCAAAAAACTCAGAAAATTTTAGTTTAGAGAGCACATGCAAAACTGACGAAAAATTAGCAATTATTATTCAAGGACCAATACAAGAAAAATTTCTTTTTTTAAAAAATACAATTAATATTTATAAAAAAATTTTTAAAAATTCAATCATCGTGATCTCAACCTGGGAAAATGAAAACAAAAATTTGATAAATTCTCTAAAAGATGAAAATATTTTCACTCTCTTTAGCAAAGAACCACAAAAATCACACTCTAATGTTGATCACCAAATAATATCAACAAATAAAGCTTTAAAATTTGTGCAAGAAAAAGGAGTGAAATATTCTCTAAAAACTAGAGCAGACATAAGAATTCACAAAAATAATCTTGAAACATTTTTAATTTCTCTAATTAAAACATTTCCAGTTAAAAAGAATGAATTAATAAATTCAAGAATTATTGCTCCAAGTTTGATCACATTTAGATATAGATTGTATTCTCTTAGTGACATTGTTTTATTTGGTGAAACTACAGATTTACTCGAATACTTTAAAAATGAGAGTTTTAAAGACGGTTTAAAAATGTTTGGTCTTAATGAAAAAAATTTGATTAAAAATTTTACTCCTGTTGTTGCTGAAATTTTTCTCTGCTCAAGACTTATACAAAATATTAATGGACAAGTTCTTTGGAACTTGGAAGATTGGTGGAATAGTTTAAGAAATTTCTTTTGTATAATTGACAATTCTGCTCTTGATTTGTTCTGGTATAAATATGACTGGGATTATGAATACAGATTTTTAAGAACTTATTCAGATAAATTTTCAAGAGCAATAGATTTCCAAGACTGGCTATCATTATATAACAACTGTGAGAATAATTGGCATTTAGCTTCGAGTGAACATGAAAAATATGATGATCAATTAAAACTTACTAATATTTTCAAAAATTAAATTTTAATTAACTCAGAAATCTTACCTTTAATTTCATTTTTTATAAAAAAGTTTGTTACACCAATCTTGTTGATTAAAGTATACCCATTTTCCATCAATAATTCATAAACTTTATTTTTGAAATAATCCTCTAAAAGAAAATTATTGTTTTCTATTGTTATAAGTCTCGGGTTAAACTTATTAAAATCTATTCCCTTGATAACTTCCATTTCACTTCCTTCAACATCAATATTTAAATAATCAAAATTATCTATATTATTTTGCACTAATATTGAATCTAACGTAGAACATTTAATTTTAACCTTTAATTGTTGTTCATTAGATTTAATTAATGAATTTTGTTGATTAATTGGAGAATTTTCATAGTAAAATGTTTCACCATCAAAATTTGTCACAGCAACATTTAAATTTATATCTTTTTTTCTTGATATATTGAATAAATCAATTGTTGTTTGACTTAAGTCGATATTGACACCATTCCAACCTTTCTCATACAGTTTTGCAGTTAAAGATCCTTTAAATGGATGATAGCAACCTACGTCTATATATATTCCCCTTTTAAAATCTTTAAAGAGTCTGGAGATAAATACATCTTCTCCAAATTCTCCATAATGGGAAGATGGTTTTTTGTTTCTATAAATTTTTATTAATTTATAAAAGAAGTAGAATATTTTATTTTTTAATAAAAATTTTTTCACTTTTCTTTATTAATTTTAAGCACACCAATAAATGCTTCTTGTGGAATTTCAACCCTTCCAAACTGTTTTGATCTTGCTTTACCCTTTTTTTGTTTTTCTAAAAGTTTTCTTTTTCTGTCTGTTGCCCCACCACCATGAATTTTAGTCAAAACATCTTTTTTAAAGCCTTTAATTGTTTCTCTTGCAATTATTTTACCTCCGATAGCAGCTTGTATAGGTATCATAAAATTATGTCGCGGTATGAGATCTTTAAGTTTTTCACAAACTTCTCTTCCAGTTTTTTGTGCAAAATCTTTGTGGATCATCATTGCTAGCGCATCAACTGGTTCTCCATTTACTAATATTCCTAATTTTACAAGATCTCCTTCTCTATGACCAATTATATCATAATCAAAACTTGCATAACCACTGGTCATAGATTTTATTCGATCATTAAAATCAAAAACTACCTCATTTAGTGGTAATTCATAACTAATTACAGCTCTATTTCCAGAATAACTTAAATTAGACTGTATACCTCTTTTATCTTGGCACAATTTTATAATTGATCCTAGATATTCATCTGGAGTTATGATTGTTGATTTTATCCATGGTTCTTCAATAGACTGTATATAAGTAGGATCTGGAAGACTTGATGGATTTTGAAGATCAATTATTTTTTCATTGTTTAATTTTACTTTGTAAACAACTCCTGGAGTTGTTGTTAGTAAATTAACATCAAATTCTCTTTCAAGCCTCTCAGTAATTATTTCTAGGTGCAGTAGTCCTAAAAAACCGCATCTAAAACCTAATCCTAGAGCAGATGATGACTCAGCTTCAAAGGAAAAGCTTGCATCATTTAACTGCAACTTTGCTAGCCCGTCTTTTAATTTTTGATATTCAGAACTATCAACAGGAAATAATCCACAAAAAACAACTGGCTTACTTGGTTTAAAACCAGGTAAAGGATCAACTAAATTTTTGGTAGAGTCACAAATTGTATCTCCAACTTTTGTATCAGATAAAACTTTTATACCTGTTGTAATAAACCCAATTTCACCAGCACTTAACTCTGCTACATCTTTTGGTTTAGGGGTAAAAACACCGACTTTTTCAACAATATAGTCTTGATTAGTAGAGATCATTTTTATTTTCATATTCTTTGAAATCTTTCCATTAATCACTCTTACTAAAATTACTACTCCAAGATATGTATCGT
Organism: uncultured Pelagibacteraceae bacterium; assembly: GCA_902597215.1. GTDB lineage: Bacteria > Pseudomonadota > Alphaproteobacteria > Pelagibacterales > Pelagibacteraceae > Pelagibacter. The sequence continues at coordinate 5,612 of CACJWU010000025.1, forward strand.
ACCAACTATCAACTAATAAGCACTTTAAATTTTCATCACTATTTCCTTTTGGACCTGGTAACTGATCTATGATTTTTTCCAAGATTTCATCGATACCTTCTCCTGTCTTTCCAGAGCATGGAACAGCATTTTCAGTGTCAATACCTATTACATCTTCAATTTGTTTTTTTGTTCTGTCTAAATCAGATGCGGGCAAGTCTATCTTATTAAGAACCGGTATAATTTCATGATTAATATCTATTGCTTGATAAACATTTGCTAAAGTTTGTGCTTCTACACCTTGTGTGCTATCCACAATCAATATCGAACCTTCACAAGCGTATAGTGATCTACTTACTTCGTAACTAAAATCAACATGACCAGGAGTATCAATAATATTTAAAATATATTCTTTGCCTTTTTTGGATTTATATTTCAATTTTACAGTTTGAGCTTTGATTGTAATTCCTCTTTCTCTTTCTATGTCCATAGAATCTAAAACTTGAGCTTTCATCTCTCTTTCAGTCAAACCACCACATTTATGAATTATTCTATCAGCTATTGTTGATTTGCCGTGATCTATGTGAGCTATAATTGCAAAATTTCTAATATTATCAATTGTGTTCATTTAAATTTAAGATCTTATTTTAGCGCCTGTTTCTTTTTCAACAGTGTCAATTATCAATCTATTTAGTTTTTCCAAATCTTCATCCCTTAGAGGTTTATCTAATGATTGAATGCTTACATTTAATGCTATAGATTTTTTATTGCTAGGAATATTTTCACCCTCATATACATCAAATATATCCACAGTTCTAATAAGATTTGAATTAACATTTAAGATAATTTCTATTAATTTTTGTGATTTCAAATTTTTGTCTACTATAAAAGCAAAATCTCGCTCAGACTTTTGGAAATCTGAAACTTGATAAACATTTTTTTGGTCTCTCAATAATTTTTTGGGTCTTTTTAAATTATCAACAAATAACTCAAAACCAATTAATGATTCTGTTTTAATATCAATTTTTTTGATAATATTTGGGTGAATTTCTCCAAAGTAACCAACGATTTTGTCTTTTGCTTTATTTAAAAAAATCCTTCCAGATTTACCAGGATGATAATAATTTGGGGTTATATCATCTATATAAATTTTGGATTTATCATATCCAGCCTCTACTAATGTTTGAATAACATCCCTTTTAATATCAAATACATCTACTTTTCTATCATTTTCTATCCACGACAATCTTGAAATTTTTCCAGATTTTAATCCACCAATAACTGTTTCTTGTTCACCAGGGTTTGAACCACTGAATACCGGTCCAATTTCAAAAAAGGATAAATCTTTGATATCTCTATTCAAATTTTTACACATATAAAAAATTAAATTAGAAAAGATTGAATTTCTTAAAACTCCAGTTTCAGAGCTAAGTGGATTCACAATTTTGATTTCCTTTTTTTTTTCTCTAAACAAGTTGTTATATTTTGGGTCAGTAAATGACCAAGTTATTGCTTCAAAATAACCTTTGGATGCTATGGATCTTTGTAAAAAGTGAAATAATTTCTGTGATTTATTTAAAGTTGGTTTGTATCTCTCTTTTTTTGGTTCAATTAAATGAATCTTATCATATCCATTCATCCTTGCCAATTCCTCTACTACATCAATTGGCTGTAAAATATCAGGTCTCCAAGATGGAACAATTAATTTATAAAAATTTTTTTCCTTTTTAAATTCAAAACCAAGATCAACTAAAATTTTAAGCATTTTTTTATCAGCAATTTTAAAGCCAGTTATTTTTTCAAATAAATTAGGATCAAATCTAATAGTTCTACCTTTAAATTTTTCGATTCTTTGAATATCTATTTTGCTAATTTCTCCACCACATACTTCTTTAATTAAAAGTGCTGCTCTATTTAAACCTTCTTCAATCGATAATGGATCAATACCTCTCTCGAACCTAAACTTTGCATCTGTATTTAAATTTAATTTTTTTGCAGTCTTTCTTATTGATCTTGGTTCAAAATAAGCAGACTCTAATAATACATTTTTTGTATCAAATCCTGTAGCAGATCTTATGCCACCAATAATTCCCCCTAATCCTAAAATTCCTCTTTCATCACTTATTACACACATGCCATTTTCCAAAATATGATTTTTGTTGTCTAAACCTGTAAATTTTTCGCCATATTTAGAGTTTCTAACTATTATACCTTTTTCAATTTTGTCAGCATCATATGCGTGTAATGGACGATTTATATCAAGCATAATATAATTCGTTATATCCACTATTGCTGAAATTGGTTTTTGACCAACAGAAATTAATCTATCTTTTAGCCACTTAGGGCTTTCTATATTTTTTACATTTGAAATTAAACAGCTTCCAAAAGAAAGACAGCCTTGATCTTTTTCTTTTTTAATTTTAATGTTTATTGTTTGTTTTATATTTGATTTAATCTTTTTTTTTTTTATATCCTTTAATCTTCCAAAACCTGAGGCAGCAAGATCTCTCGCTATTCCACTAACACCAAGGCAATCTGGTCTATTAGGTGTAATAGACAAATCTATAATATTTGAATTTGATTTTTTAAAAAAACTTATACCAATACTTTTCTCATATTTGGATTTTTGTAATTCTATAATTCCATCACTTTCATTTGATATACTTAGCTCAGATTCTGAGCAAAGCATTCCATAAGAAGTAACATTCCTGATCTTAGCAACTATTAATTTTGTTTTAGTTTTCGGAATAATAGCTCCAGGAGGGGCATAAACAGTTAATAATCCTTCTTTTGCGTTTTTAGCACCACAAACAACTTTTTTTATATCTCCTTTACCTAAGCTTACATCACAAACTTTAAGCCGATCTGCATTTGGATGTTTTTCAGTTTTAATAATTTTTGCTATTTTAAATAATTCATTATCAACAGATAAATTATCTAAACTTTCTACTTCTAATCCAATATTTGTAAGCTGTTCTAAAAGATTTTTCTCTTTTAAGTCAGTTTTTAAATGATCTTTCAACCAATCAAATGTTACTTTCATCTACTTAAACCTCTGTAATTTGTTGGTACATCTAAGGGATCAAATCCGAAATGATTAAGCCATCTGTAATCACATTCAAAGAAAGCTCTAAGATCATTTATTCCATATTTCAACATAGCTAATCTATCTATACCAATCCCAAATGCATAACCTTGAAACTTATCAGGATCAACTTTTACATTTTTTAAAACATTTGGATGAACCATGCCACAGCCTAAAATTTCAAGCCATTTATCACCTTCTCCAATTACAATCTTTCCATTTTCAATTTTATAACCTATATCTACTTCTGCTGATGGTTCAGTAAAAGGAAAATGACTTGGTCTAAATCTCATTTTAATTTTATCAACTTCAAAAAATTCTTTAATGAAATAATTTAAACATCCTTTTAAATGTCCCATATTGATATTTTTATCTATATGTAAACCTTCTACCTGATGGAACATTGGTGCATGAGTTTGATCGCTATCAGATCTATATGTTCTCCCAGGTGCAATTATTTTAAAAGGCGGTTTGCCTTTAAGCATAGTTCTAATTTGTACTGGTGAAGTATGTGTTCTTAAAAGTTTTTGTTTTTTTTCATCTAAATAAAAAGTGTCATGCATATCCCTGGCGGGATGGTAATCGGGAGTATTTAATGCTGTAAAATTATTATATTCATTTTCAACATCTGGACCTTCCTCAACACTAAAACCTATTTCAGAAAATATTGAGGATATTTCATCTATAGTTTGTGATACAGGATGTATCTTTCCTCTTAAAATTTGTCTTTCCGGTAAAGTAAT
>CACJWU010000026.1 GCA_902597215.1 uncultured Pelagibacteraceae bacterium
GTTTTATCTATTGAGGAAGCACTAAAATTAATAAAAATGAATCTTAATAGCCTTGGTATTATTCATGATAATTTTGTAAGCGAAAAAAAAATTGTCTTAAATCAAGAAGTTCAAAAGGTAATAGATTATCTTCAAAAAAAAAATTTTGTATATAAAGGCAAAATTAAAGCACCAGCTGGTGAAGACAATGATAATTGGGTTGAAAGAGAACAATTACTTTTTAAATCAACTGATTTCGGTGATGATAAGGATAGAGCATTACAAAAATCAGATGGAGCCTGGACATACTTTGCAAGTGATGTTGCATATCATAAAAATAAATTAGATAGAAAATTTGATTATTTGATTAATATTTTAGGAGCAGATCATGCGGGATATATAAAAAGAATTTCATCATCTGTTGAAGCTTTATCAAGCTCTAAAGTAAAACTTATTTGTAAAGTAAGTCAATTAGTTAAATTAATTAAAAATAAAAAGCCTTTTAAAATGTCTAAAAGAAAAGGTGATTACATAACTGTTGATGACTTAATTAATGAAGTTGGTAAAGATGCAACAAGATTTATAATGTTAAATAGAAGTAGTGATGTAGAATTAGATTTTGATTTTGATAACGTTATTGAAAAAACTATAGATAATCCATTATATTATGTTCAATATGCTTATGCCCGAATTTCATCTGTTTTTAGACATTTAAATAAAGATTTAAAATCAAATATTAAAATTTTAAATTATGATTTCGAATACTCTGATGATGAGATTGAAATTTTAAAAAAAATATCTGAATGGCCAAAATGTATTGACAATGCAAGTAAAAAATTAGAACCTCATCGTATACCAGTTTATCTTTACGAACTTTCTTCACTTTTTCACTCTTATTGGAATTTAGGCAAAGTTGATCCAAAAAAAAGATTTATTAACGATCAAAAACAAATTACTGATGATAAATTAATTTTCTTAAAAGCTATTTCAAATGTTATCAAAAACGGAATGAATATTGTTGGTGTTTCTACACCAGATAAGATGTAATGTTTAAAGAATTGAAATATTTTGTTTTTGTAGTTTTAATTTTTTTATTCCTTTTTTTTACAGCTAAACATTATTTTTCAGATATAAATAAAAAAAAATCATATAGATCTTTAAATACAATAGATCAAAAATTAGAAATAATTGTAAATCAGCTTCCTATACTTAAAGATGATACAAAAAATATTATTGAATATATTGAACAAACTAAAAATAAAAATAAAAAAAAGTATAATTTTTGGAAATTATTAGAAAAAAATGATTAATCGAAGATCATTTATAGTTGGCATTAAATCATTAAGTCTTTCAAGTTTTGAAAGAAAATTTTTGAAGAAATATAAACCCTGGGGAATTATCTTATTCAAAAGAAATATTAAGAATATACAACAATCAAAGAAATTAACTGATGATATACGAAAAATTTTTAAAGACGAGAAATATCCAATTTTGCTAGATCAAGAAGGAGGTAGAGTAAATCGACTTGAAAATATAATATCCTTTGAAAATTTAACATCTGATTTTTTTGGTAGAGAATATTTAAAAGATCCTGCCAAAGCCAAGATTTATTATAAATTATTTGTAGACAAAACTTCATTTTTGTTAAAATCAATAGGTGTAAATATTAACACTGTGCCTGTTTTAGATTTAAGAGTTAAAGGTGCATCTAATATTATTGGTGACAGGTCATTTTCAGAAAATCCTAAAGTTGTCTCTTCTTTAGGAAATTTTTGTATTAAATTTTTCCATGATAATGGCATTGGTACTGTAATTAAGCATATTCCAGGGCACGGTCTTAGCAAAGTAGATAGCCACCATTATACACCATTTATTAATAAAAATTTAAACTACCTAATGAAAAAAGATTTTATACCATTTATGAAAAAAAAATCTTTTTTTGCTATGACTGCACATTTAGTTTTTAAAAAAATCGATAAGTTAAATACGGTTACTCATTCTAAAATATTAATAAAATTGATACGAAAAAAAATTGGTTTTAAAAATATTCTAATTTCAGATGACCTATCTATGAAAAGTTTAAAAGGTAGTTTAAAATCAAATACAATTAAAACGTTTAATTCTGGATGTGATATAGCACTGCATTGTAATGGAAATTATAAAGAAATGGAAATTGTTGGTAAAAACTCTCCATTGATAAATAAATTTATAATAAAAAAAACATCACAATTTTACAAAATATTAGGTTAATATTAATTATGTTAGAAAACGATTCTGAATTATTCAAAGTAAATATTGAAAATTATAACGGACCATTAGATGTCTTGTTAGATTTAGCAAAGGCTCAAAAAGTAAATTTAGAGGACATTTCTATTACAAAATTAGCTGATCAATTTTATGATTTTATTATAAAAGAAAAAAATTTAAATTTAGAAGTCGCCTCGGAATATCTATTAATGGCAACCTGGTTAGCCTATTTAAAGTCAAAATTATTATTACCTGGAACACCTGAAGAGGAATTTAAAATTCAGGAAGTTGCAGATAAGCTTAAATTACAACTAAAGAAATTAGAATTAATTCGCTTATTGTCAGAACAAATGCTTAAAAGAAAAAGATTAGGAAGAGAAATTAGAACAAGAGGAATGAGATTAGGAATTAGACCTATTTATAACAGTGAATATAAAATAAATTTATTTGAATTATTAAAAACATATTCCACAATTATAATGACTAAAGATTTTCAAAAAATGAATATTCCAAAGTTGCCAGTTTTCACAACTGAAGAAGGAATTAAAACTATTAAAGAATTTTTTGGAAAATTATCTGATTGGAAAAAACTTGATGATCTTATACCCAAAAATTTCAAAAGAGAAAAAAGATATAAAAGAACAGGTAAAGCTGGTATTTTTGCTGGTTCTTTAGAGCTAGTAAAAGAGGGAAGCCTAAAGATTAAACAAGATGAATTATTTAAGGATGTGTACGTAAGAGAAAAATAGATGATAAAAAAAAAATTAAATAAAAAAGATAATATTATTAACTTTCCTTCTAAATTAAGTTCTATTGAAAAAGAAATTGAAGGTGTTATTTTTGCAGCTGCAGAACCTTTAGATGTTCAAACAATTGAAAATAAGATTTCAAAAAAAACAGATGTTGAAAAAATATTAATTAAACTTCAATCTGAATATTCTCACCGTGGTATTAATTTAGTGTGTATTTCAAAAAAATGGTCTTTTAGAACTTCACCAAATCTATCTAATTTGATGAAACAAGAAAAAACAGTTGAAAAAAAATTATCTAGAGCAGCTATTGAGACCTTAGCAATTATTGTTTATCATCAGCCTGTTACTCGGGCAGAAATTGAGGAAATAAGAGGTGTTGCTTTTGGAACAAATACTTTGGAAATATTAATGGAATTAAATTGGGTTAAACCTGGTGGAAGAAAAGATGTTCCTGGTAGACCAGTGCTATATGTTACAACAGACGATTTTTTAAGTCATTTTAACTTACAAAAATTATCAGATTTACCTACGGTTGATGAATTAGGTGCGGCAGGATTAATCGATAGCTCTAATATTGATAGTTCTATATTTGGTACAGGAAAATTTTATAAGGAAAAACAACAAGTTGATAAAAAAGAGGATATATATTCAAATATTGATGAAATGTTGAATAGCACTCTTGATACTAATGAGGATAAGTAAAAAGCCACTTTTAATTTCTTTTAAAAAGGTTATAAATTAATTATGAGTATAGGAATCTGGCAAATTGCGATTGTTGTAATACTTGTTGTGTTGTTATTTGGCCGAGGCAAAATATCAAGCCTAATGGGAGATGTAGCAAAAGGTATTAAAAGTTTTAAAAAGGGAATGGCGTCTGATGTAACAGATGATGCAGAACCTAAAAATATTTCTGAAGATAATAAAGATTCAAATAATCCTAACAATAAAGAATAAACCACATGCCTACTATCGGTTGGTTTGAGATATTAATAATAGTGGCCATAGCTATTATAGTATTGGGTCCTAAAGATTTTCCAATAATGATTAAAAAAGTTGGTTCTTGGATTGGTACTGCAAAACGGTATGTAAATAATATTCAAAATGAGGTCTCAAATTTTGAGATAGAAGAAAATAATATGAAAGAAAAAAAGGAGCATAAAGAAGATAAAAATGATCAATGATGAAAAAGATTCAGGATTTATCAGCCATTTGGCTGAATTAAGAAAAAGATTAATTAATAGCTTTATATTTCTTATAATATTTTTTATTGGATGTTATTTTTTTGCAGAACATATTTATGGTTTTTTAGTAGAACCTTTTGCTAAAGCTGTTAAGAATGATGGAAGTGATAGAAGATTAATTTTTACTGCTTTACAAGAAACATTTTTGACATACCTAAAAGTATCTTTTTTTACAGCTTTTTTTGTAACATTTCCATTTATTCTAATGCAAATTTGGAAATTTATTGCTCCTGGACTCTACAAGCATGAAAAAGTTGCAATTTTACCCTATCTTGTATTAACACCTGTTTTATTTTTTCTTGGTGGCATGTTAGTTTATTACTTAGTAATGCCTCTTGCTATTAAGTTTTTTTTATCATTTGAGAGCGCAGGTGTTTCCACCAATTTACCTATTCAACTTGAAGCTAAAGTTAATGAATATCTCTCATTAGTTATGAAATTAATTTTTGCTTTTGGAATTAGTTTTCAACTTCCTGTTGTTTTGAGTTTATTAGCAAGAGTGGGTTTAGTTGACTCAGAATTTTTAAAAAAACGTAGAAAATATGTTGTTGTTATAATATTTGCTGCTGCAGCTTTATTAACACCACCTGATCCAATTACACAAATTGGTTTAGCAATACCTTTGTTGATTTTATATGAATTATCAATATTTTCTGTAAGATTTATTGAGAATAAAGATTTGGAAAAATCTGATGCATAATCTAAAAGAAATTAGAAAAAATTTTGACAATTTTAAAAAATCAATTGAAAAAAGAACAATTGATTTAGATTTTGTTAATTTGGAGAAATTAGATAAAGATAATAGAGAACTGATAAGAAAAAAAGAAATACTAGAAAAAGAAAAAAAAGATATATCAAGATCTAAAGACAAATCGTTATTTGAAAAGTCCAAACAAATATCTATTGAAATTGAAAAAATTGAAGTTGACCAAAAAAAAATTAAAAAAAAATTAGATATAATACTCAGCAACATACCTAATATTCCCCATAACGATGTACCGATTGGAAAAGATGAAAATGATAATATTGAAATGTCTAAATCTGGTTTGATTCCTAATTTTGATTTTAAGCCCAAAACTCATTATGAACTTGGAGAGAGACTTGGTATGTTAGATTTCGATCTTGCAACAAAAACTACTGGTTCTAGATTTGTTTTTGTGAAAGATAGATTAGCTCATTTAGAAAGAGCATTATCAAATTTTATGATAGATATCCATGTATTAAAAAATGGATATAGAGAAATTTCTCCGCCTTTGTTAGCTTCAGAAAATACAATGTTTGGAACTGGACAATTACCAAAATTTGAAAATGATCAGTTTGAAATTAAACTTGATAATTCAAATGATAGGAAGTTTTTAATACCTACAGCTGAAGTTATTTTAACTAATATTGTAAAAAACCAGATTATTAATCATAAAGATTTACCAATGAGATTTGTTGCTTCAACACCTTGTTTTAGGAAAGAAGCTGGAAGTTATGGAAAAGACACAAAAGGTATGATTAGACAACATCAGTTTTATAAGGTTGAAATGGTAAGTATAGTAGAACAAGACAAATGTTTAGAAGAACTAGAGAGAATGACTAAATGTGCAACAGATATTTTAGATCAATTAGAGTTACCATATAGAAAAGTTTTATTATGCAGTGGGGATATGGGTTTTAGTGCTGAAAAAACATATGATTTAGAAGTTTGGCTTCCTTCAGAAAACAGATATCGTGAAATTTCATCTTGTTCATCATGTTCAACTTTTCAAGCCGTTAGAATGAAAGCAAGATATAAAAATCAAAATAAAGAAACTCTTTTTGCTGGTACTTTAAATGGAAGTGGTTTAGCTATAGGTAGAACTTTGATAGCAATTTTGGAAAACTATCAACAAAAAGATGGGTCAATTAAAATTCCAAAAAAATTACAACCGTATATGAATAATTTAGAAAAAATTTCGCTCAATTAAAGTTGTTTTAATTCTGGAGATGGTATAAATATTTTGTTTTAATCAAGGAGTTTTATGGAAAGTTCAGGAATAGGTCAATTTATACCATTAATATTAATATTTGTTATTTTCTACTTTTTCTTAATTAGACCTCAACAAAAAAAAGTTAAGGAACATAAGGCAATGGTAGAAAGTTTAAAAAAGGGAGATAAAGTTGTTACGTCTGGTGGTATTACCGGTGTAATTTCAAGAGTTATAGACAATGATAAAGTTGAAGTAGAGATTGCTGAAAATGTTACAGTTGAAGTAATTAGAGGCACTGGTATTCAAAGTTTAATGAATTCCCAAGAAATAAAAAAATAAATTTTATTAAATCAAGTGCTATATTTTTCAAAGCTTAGAATATTCTTTATCTCATTAGTTTCAATTTTTTTTATATTTGTTGCATTGTCGAATTTTCTAAAAGTTGAATACAAATTACTTGATAAGAAAATTAATCTTGGTCTGGATTTACAAGGCGGTTCCTATTTACTTTTAGAAATTGATAATAAACCTGTTATTGATCAAAAATTACAAAATTTAACAATAAGTATTAGAAACTTATTTAAAGAAAAAAATATTAGATTTACCAATCTTAAACTTTTAAACCAATCTCTTTCATTTCAAGCTGAGAAAAAATATAAAGAGGAAATTATTAATATCTTTAATGATGAAGAGAGTCAGATCAATCCTTATTATCCTACATTTAAATCACATGAATTTGAGTTATTAGAAAGTGAAAATATTTATATCTTAAAATATTCAAAACAAGGAATGGTGAAACTTAAAACATCTTCTCAAGATCAAGCATTAGAAATTATTAGAAGAAGGATTGATGAAATAGGAACAAATGAACCGAATATTTTAAAAAGAGGTAATGACAGAATACTCGTAGAATTGCCAGGCTTAGATGATCCTGAGCGTATTAAATCTTTATTAGGAAAGACTGCTAATTTAACATTTAGATTTGTATCATCAAATAAAGAGGATTCTTTTGGTGTTGAAAAATTATTTTATGAAGATAGTGAAGATGAAGAAATTGTAAGTAAAAGAATTATTCTGAGTGGTGATAATCTTTTAGATGCTCAACCTAGGATGGATAATCAAACAAATGAAACAGTTGTATCATTTTCATTAGATAGAGTAGGGGCAAAACGATTTGGTAAAGCCACATCAACAGGAATAGGCAAGCAATTGGCTATAGTATTGGATGGAAAAATTATAAGTGCTCCAGTTATCAGAGAAACTATAGCAAGTGGTTCTGGACAAATAAGTGGTGGATTTACTTTTAAATCAGCTACAGATCTTGCTCTTTTATTAAGATCAGGTGCTTTACCAGCGCCCTTAGAAATCATTGAAGAAAGAACAGTTGGACCAGATCTTGGTCAGGACTCTATAGATGCTGGTATTAATGCATTATTAATTGGTTTTTTATTAGTAATCATATTTATTTTTTTTAAATACAAAATATTTGGATTAATAACAAATATTACATTAATAATTAATTTATTCCTATTGATCGGCATTTTAACAATATTTGAGGCAACTTTAACATTACCAGGCATTGCAGGAATAATTTTAACTGTAGGTATGGCTGTTGATGCAAATGTTTTAATTTTTGAAAGAATTAAAGAAGAGTTAAAAAATGAAAGAAACAATCTTATAGCTTTTGATAGTGGTTATACTAAATCAAGAACTGCAATATTAGATGCAAATATTACAACATTAATTGCTGCTCTGATTTTATTTTTCATGGGGTCTGGTCCCATAAAGGGATTTTCAATTACATTAGGAGTAGGTATATTTACTACACTTTTTTCCGTTTATTTCATAGCAAGATTATTGACTGTTTTATATGTGTTAAAAAATAAAGAAAAAAAAGGGCTGATTTAAAATGATTGGATTTAACAAATATTACAATAAATTTAACTTTTTATCAGGTATACTAGTCATCTTTTCATTAATATTTTTAATTTTTAAAGGACTAAATTTTGGAATAGATTTTAAAGGTGGTACTTTAATTGAGCTTAGATCTAAAGATAATAAGATAAATGTAGCTTCACTTAGAGATAGCTTTAGTCAAATGAATTTAGGTGATGTATCTGTAAAAAATTTTGGTAATGAATTTGATTTTTTAATAAAATTTGAAAATAAAGATAATAGAAAAAACATTATTGAGGAGATCAAAATAAAATTAGACCAATCATTCGGAAATAATTTTGATTTTAGGCGAGTTGAGAATGTTGGACCTAAAGTAAGTGCAGAACTTTTAAAATCAGGAATAATTGCTATTTCCCTAGCATTAGCTTTAATGCTTATATATATATGGATAAGATTTGAATGGCAATTTAGTCTGGGAGCGATTTTAGCATTATTTCATGACGTAATTATTACATTAGGTTTATTTTCGTTACTTAATCTTGAAATCAATTTATCAATAATTGCAGCTGTATTAACCATCGTAGGTTACTCGATGAATGATACAGTCGTTATTTTCGATAGAGTAAGAGAAAATCTCAGAAAATATTCTGATATCAAGATTTATGATTTAACAAATATTTCAATCAATGAAACTTTATCTAGAACCTTAATTACTTCAATCACAACATTGTTGGCATTATTATCGATTTTCTTTTTTGGTGGAGAAATATTAAAAGGTTTTTCTCTAGCAATGATTTTTGGTGTTATTTTTGGTACTTATTCTTCAATTTATATTGCTAATACTGTCCTTGTTCGACTTAATGTTTCTCAGAGAACGATCATTAAAGATGAGGATTAATATAAATTTTGTGCTGCAACCATAGTAAAAAGCATCGGTAAAGACAACA
>CACJWU010000027.1 GCA_902597215.1 uncultured Pelagibacteraceae bacterium
ACATACCCTACCTTAAATTTTTTAGTTCTTAGATAAATTGGAATATTTGTTACATCTTCACCATTTATTTTTATTTTTCCAGAATTTGGAGATACTAAGCCAGTAATTAAATTAAAGATTGTTGACTTACCAACTCCATTTGGTCCCAGCATTCCAAATATTTGACCCTCATTAATCTTAAAATTTATGTTATCAAGAATTAGTCTATTACCAAATGATAAAGATATTTTATCGAATTCAATTATTGAATTCTTCTTTTTAAAAGATTTAATTCTAAATTTTTTGATAATACCCATTAATTTTTCCCCTTAATGTTTACTTTTTCATTATCGTTATACATAAAAATTTTGGTATTCTTAGTATTAATATCTATTTCTATTACATCAGTATTTAAAGTATTTTCAAGATTTCTGTAAACTACATTTCTTGAAATTACCATTGAACTTCTATTTACTGAAAAATCAAGATATTCCCCAACAATTTTGTTATTCAAATATGACATAATTACATTTTTTGAAAAAATTGTGTCAAAATTTTCAATATTATATTTTCCAAAATCTGAAGTTATTTCAATTATTTCTGAATTTTTTAATTCAATTTGAGCTCTTACATCAGTTAAAAAAATTATACTACTGTCTGCAAGGTCTATCTCACCTTTTAAAGCGTTAATAGTATATTCATTTCCATTTTTGTCTTTAGATATATAGCTGACTTCATTAATTACGTTAGAATTAGATGATTGGTTTTCTTCTTTGTTAGTCTCTAAATTACTTACTTTTTCTTGATTTAAATTAAAGATTTTTATGAAAATAAATATGATGATTAGAAAAAAAAAAATTAATAAAGAATATCTAAAAATTTTCTTTTCTTTCATTTAGGTAATATTTGATTTTAAAATATTATGTATATGAAGTACTCCTATAGTCTTTCTTTTATTTTTCTTAGTAAAGACGCATAGAGATGTAATTTTTTTGGTGTTCATTAAAGATATTGCTTTAACAGCCAAAGAGTCTTTATCAATGCTAATAGGATTTTTTGTCATAATTTTTTTTACATTTAGATTAAGTAAATCAACATTTTTCTGATTGAATCTTCTAATTTGTCCATCAGTAATTATTCCAGTGGTATTTTTTTTTTTATTTCTCACAATTAGAATACCAAGCTTTTTATCACTTAAGATTTTGATGGCCTTTTTCATTTTTATATTTTCATTTACAAATGGAATCTTTTCTCCTGTCAGCATTATTTCCTCAACAGTTTTTAGTTGAGCTCCTAAATTACCAGCTGGGTGGATCTTTTTAAAATCAAGTTTATTAAATTTTTTAATTTTCATTGCAGCAATAGCGAGAGCATCTCCTAAAGCTAATTGTGCAGTTGTACTTGAGGTTGGAATAATTTCCTCCGATTCTTTTACCTCTGGCAACAATAACTTGACATCAGCAGCCTTGTATAAAACTGAGTTTTTTTTTGAGACTATACCAATCAGTAAAATTCTATTTCTATTTGCATATTTAATTATGTTTTTTAGTTCATTAGTTTGGCCAGAGTAGCTAATTAAAATTAAAATATCTCTTTTGGAAATACTCCCAAGATCTCCATGAGAAGAGTCACTAGCTGATAAATAAAATGATGGAGTTCCTACTGAAGAAAAAGTTGCTGCAATCTTTTGTGCGATGAGACCACTTTTGCCTACACCACACAAGATTACTTTTGATTGGCATTTCGTTATTTCATTTACAGCTTTATTGAAAGAAGTATTTAAGCTTCTTTTTAACTTTTTTAATGCTTCAATTTCGAGACCTATAACTTCTTGAGCAGATTTAATAAAATTTTTATTTGTCATTTAATGAGACCATATATCGTCCTGAAAGTGTGCTAGATCAAGATCTACTCTTGTTTTTAAAAATTTTAAACAATTCTTGTAAAGATCTACTCTATTTTCTCTTATTAAAATATTATTTAATTCATCATGAATTTTATGTAAATAAATTACATCATTTGCACAATATTTAAGTTGAGCTTGTGTTAATTCACCCCCAAAATCAGAATTTTGAAACTGTTTACTTATGTCAACATTGACAAATTCTTTAATCAGACTTTTCAATGAGTGATTGTCTGAGTAGGATCTGGCTAATTTTGAGGCTATCTTGGTATCAAGAATATTGCATGTATCCGTTTTGAGATAATGTTTAATGTGAGCCATATCAGCTCTTCCATAATGAAAAATTTTTGTAATTTTATCATTAGCTAGTAACTTTACTAGATTTGGAGCTTTATAATTTAATCTATCTAGCTGAATTATATGTGCATCTGAATTTCCAGTGGAAATTTGTATTAAACAAAGAGGATCACGTTTGACATTAAGCCCCATAAATTCACCATCAACAGCTAATACATTGCCTAATTCTATATCATCTGGTAAATCGTTCTTGTGAAGTTTAATTTCAATATTCATTTTTAAATATATATATATGAAAGTTAAAAATTGTCTAATTTTTGGCGGTAGTGGTCAAATAGGAAGAAATTTAATAAGGAAGTTAGCAAAAAATAACTACAGAATTACAGTGGTTACGAGAAACATTCATCAAAAAGGGCTTTTAATTAAAACTCAAGCTAATGCAGGTTTTATTGATATTGTTGAGTCCAATATTTTTAATGAGGAAAAAGTAAGAAAACTTTTTGAAAATACAAATATTTGTATCAATTTAGTAGGTATACTTTATGAAAAAAAAAGAGGTAACACTTTTAAAAATATTCATACAATTTTCCCATCATTATTGGCCAAACTTTCTAAGCAATATAAATGTAAACAATTTATTCACCTTTCAGCTTTAGGAATTAATCAAGCAATAGACTCTGATTATGCAAAAAGTAAGTTACAAGGAGAAATTGAAATTATTAAAAACTTTGCTTCTTCAACAATATTAAGGCCTTCTGTTGTTTATTCAGTAGATGATAATTTTACGACAAATTTCATGACTTTATTAAACAGACTGCCAATATTTCCTCTTTACTATTCAGGTAAAACAAAATTTACACCAATTCATTGTTCAGATCTCACTGATATTATTTTGCAAGTAATTGAAAAGAATATTCAATCAAATATAATTGAATGTGTGGGTCCTGAAGTTATCTCTTTTAAAGGTATTATTGAAAAGTTATTAAATTCAATAGACAAAAAAAGAATTTTATTACCTTTGCCGACCCCTATAGCTAAAATAACTGCATCTTTTTTTCAATTGTTTCCAAAGCCACTATTAACCATAGATCAGCTTAAACTTTTAAAATACGACAATATAATATCTAAAAAATATAAAACAAATTTTGATATTGGAGTTCCTGCCTTAAGATCTTTTGAAGAGGAATTGAATAAGTATTCTTATATGTGGAAAGAAAATGGGCAATATTCTACTAAAAAGTATAAATCTCAGGAAGACTAAGCTGATTTAATTTTTTTTTCTATAAATTCAGGAACTTCCTCTTTTTCAATTACATCCTCCTTTTTACCTTTTGGCTGATATGCATAAAGTAAATGAAGCCTACAATACGAGAAATCTTTAAGTGAGGTTCTACCACAAAAATAAAAATTTTTTTCATCAGGATGACCTATTGGCCATTTACATGACGCATCATCTAGTTCTTCTAATTGTTTTGGATTTTCAGGCTCAAAATCTTTTTCAATAATCAATGATTTAAATTTGCTTCCTCTTCCTCTGCTTAATTTGATATTTTTATTTACTAATTTATTTGTGTAATTTTTGTTAGTATTTGCTGACCTAGTTTTAATTTTTGCTGAAAGATTTAGCCTGTGAGCTTTTCCTATAACTGCATTTCTGCTTATACCACCTATAATTTCAGCAATTTGACTAGCAGTGTTTCCTTTGCCCCAAAGTTCTTTTAATTTTTCTACTTTTTCATCAGTCCAGCTCATAAACAACTATATAAAGTATTAAGTATTTATTAATACACAATATACTGATATAAAATTCAAATAAACAAGAAATTATTTACAGTTATCAACAATTATTAAAATAAATATTTTTTAAAATATTCAATCCTGACTTGTGTTTGGCATTTTTATTACTAAAAGTTAAAAATAGAGATGAGCCATTTAACAAAAAATTATAATAGAAAAAAAATTGCATTCAAAAGAGGTAAGGGTAGTTATTTATTTTCTACTAATGGTAAAAAATATTTAGACTTCGTGCAAGGTATAGCTGTAAATTGTTTGGGCCACTCTCATCCTAAATTAATTAAAACAATTAAAAATCAATCAAAAAAGCTCTGGCACGTATCTAATGCATTTCAAATTCCTGAAGGAGAAAAGTTAGCTAAAAAATTATGTCAAAAAACATTTGCTGATTATGTGATGTTTTCTAATAGTGGTGCTGAAGCAACGGAGGCGAGTATAAAAATTGCTAGAAGATACTTTTTTTCAATTGGAAAACCTCACAAAAATAGAATTTTATGTATAAAAAATTCATTTCACGGAAGAACAATTGCAGCTATTTTTGCAAGTGGATCAAAAAAAATGACAGAGGGATTTGGTCCTAAAGTCTCTGGAT
Source organism: uncultured Pelagibacteraceae bacterium (assembly GCA_902597215.1). GTDB lineage: Bacteria > Pseudomonadota > Alphaproteobacteria > Pelagibacterales > Pelagibacteraceae > Pelagibacter. Next base: position 4,566 of record CACJWU010000027.1, read on the forward strand.
TTGACCACTTTGTCTTTGGAAATCATACATCTATGAAAAAAAAGATTACAAAAAATACAGCAGCAATTATGGTTGAATCAATAATGGGAGAGGGAGGTATAAAAGTAATTCCTGATTGGTGTTTAAAAGAATTAAGAAAATTATGTGATAAGAAAAAGATATTATTAATTTTGGATGAAGTGCAATGTGGTATTTCTCGCTCAGGAGATTTTCTTGCTTTTGAAAAATCTAGAATAAAACCAGATATAGTACCAATCGCAAAAGGAATTGGAGGTGGTTTTCCTATTGGTGCAGTTTTGATGAATAAAAAAGTTGCTTCAGGCATGACACCTGGCACTCATGGTTCCACTTTTGGAGGAAATCCATTAGCGATGTCAGTTGGAAATACAGTTATGGATATAGTCTCAAAAAAAAGTTTTCTAAATAATGTAAAAAAACTATCCAAATATTTTCTTTCAAATTTAAATCGACTTAGAGAAAAATATCCTAAAATTATTAAAGAAATAAGAGGAAGAGGTCTACTTATCGGAATTCAACTTCATAAGGAACAAGAGAAATTTGTTAAAAATTTAATGGATAATAAACTTTTGACAATACGAGCAGCAGAAAATGTTGTTAGAATATTACCACCGCTAAATGTTAAAAGAAAAGAGATAAAAGAGGCACTAAAAATAATAGATAAAACTTGTCGAGATTTCAAATAAGATGAGACATTTTATTAATTTAAAAGATATTCCAGCAAAAGACTTAAGAAGAATAATAATTGATGCTAGAAAAAGAAAAACTTCTAGAAAAAAATTAAGTAATCTCGAAGCGGATAAGGGATTACCCCTAAAAGGAAAATTGTTAATACAGATGTTTGAAAAATCTAGTCTTAGAACTAGATTGAGTTTTTATTTAGCAATTAAACAACTTGGAGGTAGCACATTAACACTTAGACCAGATGAATTACATTTATCAAGAGGTGGTGAAAGTGTTGAAGATACTGCAAAAATATTATCTAATTTTGGTAATGCCTTTATGCTCAGAACTGATAGTGACAAAAAGTTGGTAGAGTTTTCAAAGCATTTATCAATTCCAATAATCAATGGTCTAAGTCCTTCATCACATCCAACACAAATTTTATCTGATATTTTCACTGTCGAAGAAATAAAAAAAAAACCAATATCTAAATTAAACATTTGCTGGATTGGTGACTCAAATAATGTTTTAAATAGTTTAATTGCAGCAGCAATTAAATTCAAATTTAAATTAAATATTGGTTGTCCTAAAAAATACCAACCAAAAAAGGATATTTTCAGTTATATTAAAAATAATAAAAATAAAATTTTGGTATATCACGATCCAAAAAAAGCAGCTATTGGAGCTGATGTTATTTTTTCAGATAAAGTAATCTCAATGAATGACAAAGTTGATAGCATCAAAAAATTAATTCATTTTAAAAATTTTAAGATTGATAAAAAACTTATGAGTTTTGCCAAAAAAGATTGCATTTTCCTACATTGCTTACCAAGAGGAAAGGAAGTAGATGAGGATGTTTTTTTAAGCCAAAAATCGAAAGTTTGGCAGCAAGCTCTAAATAGGGTTCATGTACAAAAATCTATACTACTTTATTGCTTTGGAAAATTAAGGTAAAGGTAAAGGATTATCTGAATTTTGATTTAAATATAAAATTACTGATGCCCTATCTTTTTCTTTTCTCAGCCCTGCAAAAGCCATTTTAGTTCCTTTAATCCATTTTGCTGGTTTAATTAGATAACCGTTTAACTCTTCAAATGTCCATTGTTTACCATATTCAGAGAGCGCTTTTGAATATTTATAATCACTTACTGATCCGATTTGTCTACCTACAACGTTATATAGAGCGGGTCCTATATTATTCTTTCCACCTTTTACGATTGAGTGACAGGCTGCACATTTTTTGAAAACCTTTTCTCCGGTTGAAATATCTCCCATCGCCATTAAAGAATTAATATCAATTTTGTCCTCAGTTTCTTCTGAACTTTTTGCAGTTTCCACATTAACATCTTGTTTTACCTCAACAGCGTAACTTGGAGTTTTAGGTTTTTCTACATAAAAGATAATATCAGAGAGTTTTCCAATACCAATAACTAGGAGAGCAACCATCAAAATAGCCGCTATTATTTTATTTAATTCGAAAGAATCCATTTTATAAAAAATTACTTTGAACGTATAACATTATAAACTTAAAATTGCTTATATTTTAATGTACAATTTTGCCTCTGCTTATATTGTAACGATGAATAAAAAATACCAATGAAAACATTGATTTTGATTCCATCTAGATTGTCAGCCACCAGGTTACCAGGCAAACCATTATTAAAAATTAATGGTTTGTCAATTATTTCACACGTTTTTAATAAGGCCAAAGAAGCAAACATTGGGGAGGTTTTGGTTGCAACTGAAGACCAAGAAATCGTTCAAGAGGTAACCAATAATGGTGGTCAAGCTATTTTAACGAAAAAAGGGCATAAAACTGGATCTGATAGAATTTTTGAAGCTCTCCAAAAAATTGATAGTTCACATATCGATCTAGTCATGAATCTACAAGGTGATGAGCCTTTAATTGATGTAAATGATATAAGAAATTTGAATAATTTAATGATTAAAAATCAATCTCAATTAGGAACTTTAGCTTCTCAAATTTTGGATCAGAATATGTATGAAAATCAAAATGTTGTTAAAGTAATTACTAAAGAAGATCTAGATGTTGCGAATTTTCCTGAAGCATTAAATTTTATTAGAAATATTTCAAAGCATAGTAAAAATATATATCATCATTTGGGTATTTATTGTTATCAAATTGATGTTTTAAAAAAATTTGTATCTTATAAACAAACGACTAATGAATTAGATAATAAACTAGAACAATTGAGAGCATTAGATAACGGTATAAAAATAAATGTTGCACTTGCCAAGTCTGCTTCATTTGGTGTTGACACAGAAGAAGATTTTGTAGCTATTAAAAAAATAATGGAATATAAATCTTAATGAACAAAATTTATTTTCAAGGAACCTTTGGTGCTTACTCGCACCTTGCCGCATTATCAGTTCACCCAAAAGACGAGATCATTCCATGCAAAACTTTTGATGAGTGTTTTTTGAATGCTTCTAAAGACGATAATTCAAAAATAATTATTCCAGAGTCAAATAGAATAACTGGAAATATTGGAATAGAATATTTAATATTTCAGTATAGATTAAATATTTACTCAGAGTATTTTCAGAAAATTGAACATAATTTGTTAGTAATTCCTGGAACTAAGTTATCAGATATTAAAAATGTATATTCCCACTCCCAAGCCTTGTCTCAGTGTTCAAAATTTATTAAGTCGAATAATTTAGTCGAACATGTGAGAGCTGATACAGCTGGATCAGCAGAAATGGTTTCAACAGTTAAAGAAAAAAAAAACGCCGCTATTGCTTCTACCCTAAGTGCAGAAACTTATGGTTTAGAAATTTTAAAAAAAAACATTGAGAATGAAAAGGGAAATTTAACAAGATTTTTGATTATGGGAAAAAACATTTTTCAACCTGAATTTGGTAGTAAAAAATATATCACGTCCTTTTTATTTAAACTAAAGAGCAAACCAGCAGCCTTATATCAGGCGCTGGGTGGATTTGCTATTAATGGAGTAAATCTTACTAAATTACAGAGCTATCCTGAAAAAAACTCTTTTGATTCTTATTTTTTTTTATGTGATTTAGATGGTCATATTGAGGACATTAGAGTTAAAAAATCTTTAGAGGACCTAGGTTTACATTGCGAAGATTTTCACGTCCTAGGTGTTTTTGAAGCAGACAAAACCAGAGAAAAATAAAAATTTTAAACTTTACTTGAAGATTAGAAATTATTACTGCTATAATAGTTTTGGAGGCTAGGGGTGGATACTGCTTGAACCCGATCAGATCTTAACGGAAGCAGTCGTAAAGACAGTAATTCAGGTTCTAGTCTCCTAAGAAAAAAAATGAAAAACAATTTAAAAGTATTAGCACTTAAATATAGACCTCAAACATTTGATGATTTGATTGGTCAAGAGGTTGTGTCGGAAACTATAATCAATTCTATCAAAGCAAATAAGGTTCCCAATGCTTATGTATTTACTGGTATTCGAGGCATTGGAAAAACGACAAT
>CACJWU010000028.1 GCA_902597215.1 uncultured Pelagibacteraceae bacterium
CAAAGTGGATCAGATAGAGTATTAAAATTGATGAATCGTAAACATGTTATTAGAGATTATATAAGAGTATATGAAAGATTAAAAAAAATAAATTCTTCAATAGAGTTTTCAAGTGATTTTATAATTTCATATCCTGGAGAAGATGAAAAAGACTTCAATGCAACACTAGATTTAATTAAAAATATAAAGTTTATAAATTCCTATTCATTTATCTTTAGCCCTAGACCTGGCACTGCAGCCTCAAAATTAAGGGTTATTGATAAACAGATATCACACAGAAGGCTTGAAAAAATACAACAACAACTATTTGATAATCAAATTAGGATGAACAGATCATTAGAAAATAAGGAGATAGATGTGCTTGTAGAAAATAAAAATAATAAAAGTTCTAGATTTTTTGGTAGATCAGAATACATGACACCAGTTATATTTGATGCAAGTGAAATAGATATTGGGAATGTAATTAAAGTAAAAGTAAATAAAAGTAATCAGAACACTTTATTTGGCAAAAGTTTAAATTTTTTGCATCAAAAGGTAGCATAAAGTTGATGAATATAACTAAAAAAGATACTCGATCTATACTTAGATTTGTATATTCAGAAAACAATACTTTAAGCGTAATTTTTCAAGATAATGATTTATTAATGGGAGTTGTGGGAGAATTTAATAAAAATTTAAAGGAATTAGAAAAAATAACTGGTGCTGATCTTTATTCAAGAGGTAATTCAATCATGATAAAATCGACTCCAGATAAAAATGAAATTATAAAAAATGCAATACAATTTTTATCTAATCAGTTTATTAATAATGGTAGCATAGAACACAAAGATGTTTTATCATCAATTGATCAGTTTATGATAAATGAAAAAGTAAAGAACACAAACAAAACAGATATAATTAAAACTCCAAAAAAATCAATTATTCCTAGATCAGAAAAACAAAAGGAATATGTAAGAGCTTTGAGGCAAAATGATATTATTATTTCAACAGGTCCTGCAGGAACCGGTAAAACATTTTTAGCTGTTGCGATAGGATTAACAATGCTACTTGAAAAAAAAATTGAAAGAATTATTTTATCAAGACCAGCAGTTGAAGCAGGTGAAAGACTTGGTTTTTTACCCGGAGACATGAAGGAGAAGGTAGATCCTTACCTGAGACCTTTGTATGATTCTCTTTATGACTTGTTTCATTTTGAAAAAATTCAGAGAATGATAGAAATTGGTGATATTGAAATTGCCCCATTAGCATTTATGAGAGGAAGAACTTTGAAAAATTCTTTTGCAATATTAGATGAGGCCCAGAATGCCACAGATACTCAAATAAAAATGTTTCTTACTAGAATAGGTGAAAATTCCAAAATTGTTGTCAATGGCGATCCTAGTCAAATAGATTTGCCAAATAAAAATATGTCAGGTCTAAATAGATCAAAAAAAATATTATCACATTTGAGTGAGATTTCTGCGGTAGATTTTGATCATTCAGATGTTGTGAGACACCCACTAGTTTCAAAAATTGTTAAAGCATATAACAATAATGATAAAAGTTAATGTACTTGCTGAGGAAAATTCTTGGTCGAAAAAAATAAGAAAAAAAGAATATTTTTTTAATCGTGTATGCAGGAGGTTCCCTCAAAAATTCAAATTTGGTAAGAAAAAAGTTTATTTTACATTACTACTTTCAAATAATCAAAAAATTAAGTATTTAAATAAAAAATTTAGAAATAAAAATAAGCACACTGATATTCTATCTTTTCCATTTAAAAATGATAAAAATAATTCAAAAAAAATTTATTTAGGAGATATAATTATTAGTTTTAATTATATGAACAAACCTAAAAAAATTAGCAATTATAGTTTTAAAAAGAAAACAATAATAACTTTTATTCACGGATTTTTACATCTAATTGGTTACGATCATTTTAAAGATAAAGATTATAAAAAAATGTTGAAAGAGGAACATAAAATTTTTAAATCTGTTGAATCTATTTTAAATTAACTTGAAAAAAAAATTTTTATTTGAAACTTTAATATTATTAACTTTAGGAGGCTTAACTTCTTTAAGTCTTCCACCACTAAATTTCTTTTTAATCAACTTCTTTACATTAAGTATTTTTTTTATTTTTTTAAATAAATCATTAAATCAAAACAAAACTAAGTTAGTTTTTTTTTATTATGGTTGGGTTTTTGGCTTTGGATTTTTTTTAACTAACTTATACTGGATAACAATATCTTTAACATTTGATAAAAATTTAAGTTTTTTAATACCAGTTGCTTTGATATTCATACCAGCCTTTTTAGCTTTATTTTATGGGCTGATTACTCTTTTTTTGATTATAATTAATCCAAAAAATACCTTAAGCACATTTTTTTTATTTTCTCTTTTATTTGGTCTAATGGAATTTTTCCGTGGAGTGATTTTAACAGGCTTCCCATGGAATTTGATAATTTATAGTTTTTCCAAAAATTTGAATTTCATAAGTGTTATTTCCTTGATTGGAACATATTCACTAAATTTGATTGTAATAAGTTTATTTACTATACCTGGTCTTTACATTCTAAGAAAATCAAAAAAAAAGAGATTATAACCTCTATTTTATTATTACTACTTACAATGTCATTTTTATATTATGGAAACTATCAAGAAAAAAATTTTTTGAACAAATCAATTAATGAAAACCCTTATTCAATAAGAATCGTTGGTTCAAACATTTCATTAGATAGATTTTATGATGAGTCCCAAACTGAAAATGTTTTAAATGAGTTAATTTTAATTAGCTCACCTAAAAAAAATGAAAAAATTTTTTTTGTGTGGCCAGAGGGTATTATACCTAATGTTTATCAAGATAAACTTTACTTATATGATAATATCTTTAAGGATAATTTTGATAAAGATCATGCAATTGGTTTAGGAGTCACGAGTAGAGAAACTTATGATGATAGTTATAGATATTTCAATTCTTTTTCGATATTCGATAATGAATTAAATCTTATTGAAAGTTATAATAAAACAAATCTTGTGCCATTCGGTGAATTTTTACCTTTTGAAAATACATTGAACAAATTGGGTTTTAGAGCAATAACTAATAACTTTGGTTCTTTTTCCAAAGGGGAAAGAAGAAAAATTATTGAACTTAAAGGTAGTGACTATGTAATAAAATTTTTGCCTCTCATCTGTTATGAAATAATTTACAGTGGTAATTTAACAAAAGAATTTGATTTTGATTTTATTTTGAATATTTCAGAAGATGGGTGGTTTGGAAATTCTATAGGACCAAAACAACATTTTACACATAGTATATTTAGAGCAATAGAAAATGGAAAATATGTTTTAAGATCATCTAACAACGGTATGTCAGCTATTATTAATCCCTTAGGACAAATTGAGAAGAAAATAAATTATGGTGTATCTGGCTATATTGATTTTCAAAAGACAAGAGATACAAATAAAACAATTTTTTCTGAATTTGGTAATAGAATTTTTATAATTATGATTTTATTGTATATTTTTCTTACATTTTCATTTAATAGGATCAGGGATGAGTGATTTAAAAAATTTTCTTTTCACAAGTGAGTCTGTTTCAGAAGGACATCCAGATAAAGTTTCAGATAGAATTTCAGATATGGTTGTTGATACTTATTTATCTAAGGATCCATTTTCTAGGGTAGCATGTGAAACACTCACTACAACAAATAAAGTTGTATTAGCTGGTGAAGTTAGAGGACCTGAAATAGAAAAAAAAAATATAATAGAAAAAGTAAGAGATTGTATTAAAGATATTGGTTATGATCAAAATGGTTTCACCTGGAAAGAGGCAACAAAGATAGAAAGTCATCTTCATTCACAATCTGTAGACATTGCAATGGGAGTTGATTCATCTGGAAACAAAGATGAGGGTGCGGGTGATCAAGGAATAATGTTTGGATATGCTTGTGATGAAACTGATGTTTTGATGCCTGCTCCAATTCATTATTCACATAAAATTTTAAGAAGAATGGCTGAAGATAGAAAATTAGGAAAATTAAAAAATATTGAGCCTGACTCCAAAAGCCAAGTCACCTTTGAATATATAGATGGCAAACCCTCAAAAGTAAAATCTGTTGTTATTTCTTCTCAACATTCAGCAGATATTAATCAAGACCAAGTTAGAGACTTGTTAAGACCATATATGCTGGAGTCAATTCCAAAAAATTTTATGAAAGAATTTGATGAAAAAGAATTTTACGTAAATCCAACTGGAAATTTTGTTATAGGTGGTCCTGATGGAGATTGTGGACTCACTGGAAGAAAAATTATTGTTGATACTTATGGTGGTGCAGCGCCTCATGGTGGGGGTGCATTTTCTGGGAAAGACCCAACTAAAGTTGATAGATCTGCAGCATATGCAGCAAGATATATAGCAAAAAATATTGTAGCTTCCAAAATTTCAGATAAGTGTTTAATTCAATTAGCCTATGCCATTGGTGTTTCAAAGCCATTATCTATTTACGTAAATCTTTTTGATAATGATATCGATAAAAATAGATTTGTTACTGAAAAAATAAAAGAAAATTTTGATTTAAGCCCTAGAGGAATAAGAGAATTACTCAGTTTGAATAAACCAATTTATGAAAAAACCGCAGCTTATGGTCATTTTGGTAGACAACCAGAAAAAGATGGAGCCTTTTCTTGGGAAAATACAAATAAAATAGACGTTTTTTTAAAATAGTTTTTTATTGAATAAATAAAAAACTTTAATATATTGCAACGATATTGCTGAATTATCAAAATGGGCTTTGGCCCATTTTTTTTTGGAATAATTAAAATTATGTTAAACAAACGAGCAGACAAGCTAGAATTATTAAGGATTGCAGAAGCTGTTGCATTAGAAAAGTCTATAGATAAAGAATTGATTATAACATCAATGGAAACAGGTATTGCTAAAGCAGCAAAATCTAAGTTTGGGCACGATAATGAAATAAAAGTACTTATTGATAGAGAAAATGGAGAAATAGAAATTTTTAGAAAGTTGATAATTTCAGATAATCCAGAAAATTCAAATACTGAAATTAGGTTAGAAGATGCAGTTAATCTTAATCAAATTAATAAAGATAAAAAAGTAGGAGATGAAGTTCTTCAACCTTTGCCATCTTTTGATTTTGGAAGAATTGCAGCGCAAACAGCAAAACAAGTAATTAATTCAAATGTGAGGGAAGCTGAAAGAGAAAGACAATTCAATGATTTTATTGATAAAAAAGAATCAATTTTAAGTGGTATCGTCAAGAGGCTAGAATTTGGTAACGTGATTGTAGATCTTGGAAGAACTGAGGCAATAATACAAAAAAATGAATTAATTCCTAGAGAAAACATAAAAGCTGGAGATAGAGTAAAAGCCTTTTGTTATGATGTGCGTAGAGAACCAAGGGAGTCAACAAATATTTTTATCACGAGCACATCCAAAATTTATGGAAAAACTTTTTGTTCAAGAGGTTCCAGAAATTTACGATGGATTAATAGAAATTAAATCATCTTCAAGAGATCCAGGTAGTAGAGCTAAAATTTGTGTTAAAGCAGTTGATACGTCTTTAGACCCTGTTGGAGCATGTGTAGGGATGAGAGGATCAAGAGTTCAAGCAGTAGTTAATGAGTTACAAGGAGAGAAAATTGATATTGTAAATTGGTCTGAAGACCCAGCAATTCTAGTTTCAAATGCATTGTCACCCGCAGAAGTTCAAAGAGTAAATGTAGATGCTGAAAGAAAAAAATTAGATGTTATTTTAACAGAGGAAAATTTAAGTAAAACAATTGGCAGAAGAGGTCAAAACGTTAGACTTGCTACAAAGTTATTAAATTATGAAATTAATATAATGACAGACGCAGAGGACTCTGAAAGAAGACAAATAGAGTTTAAAGAAAAAACTGAAAATTTTGTCAAAAATTTAGAGTTAGATGAAACTTTAGGCCAATTACTTGTGGCAGAGGGATTTTCAACGATTGACGATATTAAGGATTGCTTAGTTGAAGATTTGACAAAAATAGAGGGAATTGAGGAAGATACAGCAAAGGCACTTATTGAGAGATCAAAAGAATTTCATCAAAAAGATCAAGAGGATACTTCACAAAGAATTAAAGATTTGGGGCTTGAAGAGTCCTTAATAAATTTAAAGGGACTGACTCCAGGAATGTTAGTAACCTTAGGAGAACAAAAAATTTTAAAATTAGAAGATTTTTTTTGCTGATTTAGCGTCTGATGAATTGACTGGTGGTTATGATGTAATTAAAGGTGAAAGAGTAAAAATACATGGTTACCTTGAAGATTTTGCTTTATCAAAGGAAGAGGCTGATAATCTGATTATGTCAGCAAGAAATATAATTTATAAAGATTAAAGGGATGAAAAATGGAGAACAAAAAAAACAAAACTTACTATCTCTGGAAATCCCAAGAAGTCATTTAAAGATTTCGCTTCTCAAAAAAATCCAGGAAAAAAAACAGTACTAATTAATAGAGATGCAAATAGAACGTCAAACCGAGTGAATAAGGGTAGAATGATTTCACCAAAAACTTCCTCTAATTTAAAAAGAGGTCAAAGTTTAAAAACTAATTTTTTAGGTAAAGCTCCGCCAGTAATTGGAGATTTTGAAAGACGAAAACTTGCTGAACAAAGGGCGAGAAAAAGATTAAAAGGTGACGAGGATGAAAAAGATAAAAAATCAAAACTAGGTTTTAAGAAAAGAGAGAATAAACTAACTGTTTCAAGAGCTTTAAGTGATGAAATTGAAACAAGAGAAAGAAGTTTAGCTTCAGTTAAAAGAGCAAGACAAAAGGAGCTTAAAAATGCTAAAAAAGATGAAAACCAAGAAAATTTAAAAAATTTTAAAAGAGATATAAATATTCCTGAAGCGATTACTGTTCGAGAGTTAGCTAATAGAATGGCAGTGCAATCAAGTAATGTGATAAAACATTTATTTGGGATGGGTGTAACAGTAACTATTAATCAAACTTTAGCAGCAGATACAGCTGAATATCTTGTAAAAGAATTTGGACATAATCCTATTCGTGAGGAAAAAAACTGAAGAAATAATAAAAAAAATCAAAGAGTCTAGATCTGAAAATTTAGTAAATAGACCTCCAATCGTAACAGTAATGGGACATGTTGATCATGGTAAAACATCAGTTCTTGATGTTTTAAGAAGTGCTAATGTTGTTTCTGGAGAATTCGGAGGTATCACACAACATATAGGCGCATATCAAATTGAAAGTCAGTCTAACAAAATTACATTTATTGATACTCCTGGACATGCTGCTTTTACTGAAATGAGAGCGAGGGGCTCAAAACTAACAGATATAGTTGTTTTGGTTGTTGCTGCAGATGATGGAGTAAAACCACAAACAATTGAATCAATAAAACATGCAAAAGCTGCTAATGTTCCTATTGTTGTAGCAATAAACAAATGCGATTTACCAGATGCAGACCCTCAAAAAATAAAAAATCAATTGTTAGAATATGAATTGATTGCAGAGGACTTATCTGGTGATACTTTGATGGTAGAGATTTCAGCTAAGACAAAATTAAATTTAGACAAATTGTTAGAGTCAATTATCCTTCAAGCAGAAATTTTAGATTTAAAAACAGATTTTGAGTCAAAAGCCACAGGAGTTGTTTTAGAGTCTAAAATAGATATTGGAAGAGGACCAGTGGCAAATATTGTCGTAACAAGTGGAACTCTCAAAAAAGGCAATTTTTTTGTAAGTGGATTAAAATGGGGGAAGGTGAGAGCAATAATTAATGATAAAGGTCAAAATATAACTGAGGCTACACCATCTACACCTGTTGAAATTTTAGGAATAAATGGTTCTGCTAAATCCGGTGATGACTTTTTGGTCTTGGACTCTGAAAAAGAGGCAAAAATGATAAGTGAAAATAGGTTTCAAGAAAATAGTGAAAGAAAAAACCCATTTTCTTTTGTTACTCAAGAGTCAGCATTTAATAATAAATCATCAGAGGACTTAAACCTAATTATAAAGTCAGATGTTCATGGATCATCAGAAGCAATCAAAAATGCAATCTCACAAATTAAACATGATGAGGTAAAAGCTAAAATTATTTTAGCAGACATTGGAATGGTAACAGAAACTGATGTTACCTTAACTAAAGCTTCAAACGCAGTTTTAATAGCGTTTAATGTGAAACCAAGCAAGGAAGCAAAAAAACTTGCAGAAAATGAAAGTATAAAAATTTTCTCTTTTAACATAATTTATGAAGTATTGGATTATGTTAAAAAAAGAATGTCTGGCTTACTTACACCCGATGTTCAGGAGACTATTACTGGAACAGCCCAGATTCTAGAAATATTTAAAGTTTCTGGTGCTGGCAAAGTTGCTGGTTCAAAAGTTATAAAT
>CACJWU010000029.1 GCA_902597215.1 uncultured Pelagibacteraceae bacterium
TCTATCAATTAAATCATCTGTGATTGATTTATCTTTGTGAACATAAAGTTGAAATAATTTTGGACCACTAGAAATATTTGATATTTCCTCAATTGAGTTATTACTCATAGAGGACATACTGTAAAAAGTTCCATATTTTTCCGCTGCTCTTGCTGAGGCTTTGTCACCATCAGAGTGATAGAGTCTTTGCATAGCTGCCGGTGATAGGAAAATTGGCATCTCAATTTTTCTTCCAAATAAAGTTGTTGATAAATCAGGCTTTCCAACACTTGCAAGAATATTTGGTACTAAGTCACACTCATTAAAAGAGTCAGTATTTCTTCTTAAGGTAGACTCATCATCTGAACCACCATCTATGTAGTGAAAAATAGGCGAGGGTAATTTTTTTTTTGCTAAATTTCTAAAATCCTCGAAATTATAACAATTTTTTAAAGTCACTATTTTCTAAATCTTAAATTGCTTCTATTTAGATCTGAAATTTTTGTACAACCCATTAACTTCATATCTCTTACTAGCTCAGATTTATAAAGCTCTAAAGCTCTTTCAACACCTGGTTGACCTGCTGCTGCAAGAGCATAAAGATAAAGTCTTCCACCAGAACATGCTTTTGCACCAAGTGACAAAGCTTTAAGCATGTGAGTACCTCTGTGAATTCCACCTTCACAAATCACATCCAGCTTATCACCAACTGCATCTACAATTTCAGCAAGTTGATCAAATGGCGATCTTGAACCATCAAGTTGTCTTCCACCATGATTTGAAACCATGATACCAGTGCATCCAATGTCTACTGCTTTTTTGGCATCCTCTACACTCATTATACCTTTAAGTGCAAAATGACCACCCCATTGAGAACAGAGCTTTTCAGCATCCTTCCAATTCATAGATTGATCCAACATTGTAGAAAAGTAATTTCCAATCGAAGAATTTGTGCTTGTACCCTCTTTTACAAAATCTTGGAGGTGAGGTAATTCAAATTTACCTTTTGTTAAATAGTTTATCCCCCACATTGGTTTAGTTGCAAAACTAAATAAGCTCGACAATGTTAGCCTAGGTGGAGAAGTAAATCCTGTTCTTAAATCTCTTTCACGGTTTCCTCCAGTGATAGTATCAACTGTTAGTGCCATTACATCAAATTTAGCTGCCTTAGCTCGTTCTAAACAAGAGTCGTTTAAACCTCTATCCTTATGAAAATAAAACTGAAACATTTTAGGTGTATCTATCAAAGAGGATATTTCCTCAACACTAACTGTAGCTAGAGCAGAAACGCCAAACATAGTATTGAACTTTTTAGCAGCTTTTCCTACAGCTCTCTCACCATCATAATGAAAAAGTCTTTGCAAAGCGGTTGGAGAAAGATAAAAAGGTAAATCTAACTTTTTACCAAAAATCGTTGTTGACAAATCAACATTCTCAACACCTCTCAAAACATTTGGAACTAAATCAACATCATCAAAGGCACTAGTATTTCTTGCATAAGTAATTTCATCATCAGCGGCTCCATCAATATAGTGAAATATTGGTGAGGGTAATTTTCTTTTAGCCAGTTTTCTAAAATCAGCGAAATTATGACAATCTTTTAAGCTCATAAAAGATTATTAGAACTTTTTAAAAAAATTAAACATATAACTATTTGCCCCAGGATTTTTATCTCCTAAGCTGGCATTAGATAAGTGATTATATGAAAAGCCTAATTGACTTTCTTTTGATAAATCTAGCGATAATTGAAGTTCACTCTTGAATTCAACTATGTGTCCAAGATCTTTACCATCGCCTTGACCATATAAACCAGGTGTAAAACTCGGTGTAAGATTTAAATTTCCAATTTTATACTGTGCTTGTACACCTGTATAAAAATATGTTGCGTTGTCTGCTGTAATTAAAGCACCAGTGATAGGTGAAATGTTTCCTAAAAAGGTATCTCTGTTAAGGTTTTCATTTTGATGTTGAAATCCTAGTAATGTAGATTTTTTCCCATCATCACTAAAATCAAACATTCCAGTATAAATACTAAATTCTGTATTCTTATCAGTCAATTTTTTTTCTTCAGCAATTAAAGAAAAATTAATAATTAAAAACACAGCTATTAAGTTCAATCTTAAAAATTTCATATTTGAAATATACTTAGTTTTTTTTAATAATAAATAAATTTAATATTACTAAACCACCAATAGCAAACATTAATATTGGTATTAACCACAAAAAATAGGTTTTTTTTGTAAATTCTGGATCAAATAGAATCCACTCTCCATATCTTTCTTTAAGATAAGTGTAAATTTGTCTTTCAGAAAAACCCTCATTTAATTTGTTCTTAACAAGAATTTTTAAACTATTTGCAAATTCTGTATCTGAGTCATAAACAGATTGTCCTTGACAAACCAAACATCTCAAATTTTTTGTTATTTTATTTTCTAGTTCACTTTGCTGAGCGTGACTATAGTTTAAACCAAAAATAAAAAAAATTATTAAAATAAGTTTTAAATATCTCATCTAATTATTTCTTTGATTTCTTTGACTAAATTATAATTCAATGGTCCAATTATTTTTTTTATTATAATATTATTTTTAATTAAATAAGTTTCAGGCACCCCATATGCTCCCCAATCTATAGCAATAATTCCTTTTTGATCTAAAAAAATAATATCAAACGGGTTTCCTAATTCTATCAAAAAATTTTTTGCATTTTCAGTTTTATCTTTATAATTTAAACCTATTAAATTTAAATTTTTTTCATTAGACAAATCTTTTAAAAAATTATGTTCATCTCTGCAAGGAACACACCATGATGACCAAATATTCATTAAATAAAATTGGTCTTTACTAAATATTTTTTCAGAATTTATCTTTTCGGATGTTTCAAATAATTTTGCAGTAAAATTTGGAATCTTTTTATTTACATTTTCTTTAGGTACATAAATATTTGAATTTTTTAATCCCATATAAAATAAAATGAAAATAATTATTAAAAGAAGGGATATAATTGATGGTATTATTCTAATTTTCATTTTTTTTAATAACGCTAATTAATCCACCTGTAACGATGATTATTACTGAAATCCAAATCCAAATCATTAGTGGTTTTACTTGATATCTTACATTTAGATGTTCTTGATTTTGAACATAATTCATTGTCATAAATCTATCAGAAAAAAAATTTGTTTTTATAAAAGCTTCGCTAGTTACAATGTTTGGCTGGTTATAAATTCTTAGTTCTGGTTCCATTATATGAGAATCCCCATCAGAATTTTCTATTACAAACTTACCAATTAGTGACTCAAAATTTTTTTCTTTTTTTTGACTTAAATCCTCAAAATAAATCTTAAATTTTTCTGATTGAAAAGTATCTCCAACTTTTAAATTTGTTATTACTTCACTTGAAAAAATGTTATTAAATATTATGCTCAACAAAAATAAGCTGAAACCAAAGTGTGCAATATTCTGAGATAAGTTTGAAAATTTTTGAGTAAAAAAATCTCTCAAAGTAATAAGAAATAGATAAAAAATGAAAGTTAATAATAAAGAATTTATCAAAAATTTTATCTCTAAAACTTTAATTATATATATTGAAAGAAATACTGAAATTATAAATAAGAAAAATCAAATTAAATTTATTTGGTAAATCAGATTTTATCCATTTTAATTTAGGGCCGATGGCCATAGCAAATAAAAAAGGTATCATAAATGGAATAATCAATTTGTGATAAAAAGGTGGTCCAATAGATATTTTCTCTGAAGCTATAACGTCTAAAAAGATAGGATAAATTGTACCAATCAAAACAACAGAAAGAAAATACATCATAAACCAGTTATTAATTAAAATAGATGTTTCCTTACTAAATAAAAAAAAAGAATTTTTAACATAATCATCTTTTTTATGAAAAAAGAAAAATATTACTAATGACAAAAACACTAAAGCAAAAAGAAAAATTAATATGAATAGGCCTCTTTCAGGATCATTTGCAAAAGTATGCACTGAGTTTAAAATTCCTGATCTTACTAAAAAAGTGCCTGACATACTTAGTGTAAATGTAGCGATTGATAAAATAATTACCCAAGAAGTTAATTGTAATCTTTTTTCTAAAACTAAAATGCAATGTATTAATGTAGTTAACGCAAACCATGGCATTAAAGATACATTTTCAACAGGATCCCAAAACCAAAATCCACCCCAACCCAATTCATAGTAAGCCCAAATGGAACCCAGTAATATGCCTAAACTTAAAAAAATCCAAGATATTAAAATCCAAATCTTTATATGTTTAGCCCATTCTTTAGTTATGTGATTAACTAATGTTGCAGAAAGTGCTGAGGAAAAAATTATTGATGTCCCTACGTATCCTAAATACAAAATTGGTGGATGAATTGCTAACGCAGGGTCTTGCAAAATAGGATTTAAACCTAATCCCTCTTGAGGAGTCGGATAAATATAATTAAATGGGCTTGAAGTTTTTAATACAAAAACAAAAAAACCAATAATTATTATTTGTTGGAATAGTAAAGTTAAAACTCTATATTGAATAGGTTGCTTATTAGATTTCAATAAAAATAAAAAAATAAACAAAGTGAGAACTAATAACCAAAGTAATAAACTACCTTCATGATTTCCCCAAGTACCCGAAATTTTATAAAATAATGGTTTAGTTGTATGAGAATGATTAAAAACAGTCTCATTACTAAAATCAGAATTAACAAAAGACATTATGAGACTTAAAAAACTGATTAAAACAAGAAAAAATTGTAAAAAAGTTAATGGGATTATTTTTTTGTTTAATTTTTCAGAAACTTTATAATTTATAATAGAAATATAAAATATACCTAGCGATATGCAAGCACCAAAAATTAAAGCATAAAAACCAATTAAACTTGCCAAAACTTATTTCTCCTCTAAAGCAGCTTTCACCTCAGGAGGCATATAATTTTCATCGTGTTTAGCTAAAATTTTTGAAGCTATAAAAAAATTTTTA
Organism: uncultured Pelagibacteraceae bacterium; assembly: GCA_902597215.1. Taxonomy (GTDB): domain Bacteria; phylum Pseudomonadota; class Alphaproteobacteria; order Pelagibacterales; family Pelagibacteraceae; genus Pelagibacter. The sequence goes on from CACJWU010000029.1 coordinate 4,965, forward strand.
TCTTTTAAATAACCTTCAGCAACTACACCCTTGCCTTCCTCAAAAAGATTTGGAACAACTCCTGAATAAACAACATTAATTTCATTTTTTAAATCAGTTATTACAAAATTGACCTCATCAGAGGTGATTGAAATAGAATTTTTTTTAACCATTCCACCTATTCTCATTTTTCTACTTTCAATTTCTGAAATATTTTTAATTTCTGAAGGAGATTGAAAATAGACAACATTTTCTTCCAGCGACTTTAATATCAAAAAAATTGAAAAAACTAAAATAAGTATAACTAAAGTAACAAAAAAAAATCTTAATTTAACTTTTCGACCATACATGGTTTAAAGTTTAGATGTTTGAAATATTAGACAATATCTCTCTATTAATACTTTGCGATTTTGCAAAAGATGCCTGTTTTGAGTTTAATGCTCCAAACTTCAAAATAAATTTCTTCTTTTCTTTTTCAAACTGTATCTTAATTATAGCATAGAGTATTATAAAATTGAAAAAAGTAAAAATAAATGCTGTCCAAACATAAAATCCATAACCATTCATATTTAATAAATCTTGTATCATATTCTATCTAAACCTTTATTTTTAATCTTTATCAGTTCTGTATTATATTTCATTAAAAAAATTAATAATGAAAATAGAGCAAATGCCGCAGTCATTATTATCAATGGAATTAACATTGATGAATGAATTGAGGATTTTGATAAAATATTTATAGAGGCAGGCTGATGAAGTGTATTCCACCAATCAACAGAATATTTTATAATAGGAATGTTTATAATACCAAATATTGTTATAATAGTAGTGACCTTATATATTCTTTCTTTATCTTGATAAATTCTCCAAGCCAACAAATATAATAAATAAAATAAAGCTAAAATTAACATTGATGTTATTCTAGCATCCCAAGCCCACCATGTACCCCAAGTTGGCTTACCCCATATAGAACCTGTGACTAGCGCAATTATATTAAAAATAAAACCTGATGGAGCAAGACTCTTAGAAATCAAGAAAAAATTTTGAATTTTAAAAATAAATCCAATCAAAGATAAAATTGATATTGAAGAAAAAATTCCTAAAGTAATCCATGCTGCAGGCACGTGAACATACATAATTCTTACTGAATGACTTTGTTTATAGTCTTCTGGTGAAAATATTAAAGACTCTATTAACCCGATCGACAATACAATTATAAATAAAGTTAATACATATTTGGGTGCTCTTGAGGTAATTGAAAAAATTTTATTTGGTTCAAAATATTTAAACATAAAAAGATTATATATTAATTATAAAATTTATAAATTTAATGTGAAAAATTATCTGATCAAGAATGCAGAGGGAGATAATAACGAAGGGTAAAAATTCACACTCTTGATCAGTATTATTATTATTTACATATTCGATATGTCAAAGATTTGCGCCAATTGTGTTAAAAAAATGAATTTTTAATTAGACTGTTTGAAATAGCTGGAACCTTTTTTGCCAGAGAAGATTTCCTCAATTAGGGGGTGTTTAATTGGCTCATCAGAGTCATCCATAAGCAAATTTTGTTCAGAAACATAGGCTTCATATGTTATTTCATCATTTTCAGCTAACAAATGATAAAAAGGCTGATCTTTTCTTGGTCTCACATTTTTAGGTATTGATTGATACCATTCTTCAGAGTTATTAAACTCAAAATCTACATCATAAATAACACCTCGAAATTCAAAGTGTTTATGTTTTACGATATCACCAATGGAAAATTTTGCTTTTTGAATTGCCATTTAATAAGTATGAGTATTTTAAAATTAAAATCAATAGGAAAAAATATAAAGTTTTTATCAAATAGCTATTTATGTTAATATCTTTAAAGTGAATAAATCTTTTTTAAAGTTTCTTACTGATTTTGGACCTTTAGTTATTTTTTTTTACTACTACTACGATAGTGGAAAAGATTTAAAAATTGCAATTCCACCTCTGATAATTGCGACAATTGTAGCACTAACAATTGTTTGGTTTTTAGAAAAAAAGATACCTAAAATTCCATTGTTTAGTGGTTTACTTATTGCTTTTTTTGGGGGTTTGACTATTTATTTTAACAACCCAGTTTTTATTTTCATAAAACCAACAATAATAAATGTTTTATTCGGTTTTGCATTAATATTTGGAAGATATTTTACACACGAGCCTGTTTTAAAAAAATTAATGGGAAAATCAATTTCATTAACTAACGAGGGCTGGGAAGTTTTAAATAAAAGATGGATTTATTTCTTTTTTGGATTAGCAATTTTGAATGAATTAGTTTGGCGAACACAATCAGAGGAATTTTGGGTTAATTTTAAAGTTTGGGGATTATTACCTATTACATTTATTTTTACAGCTTTTCAAATTGGCCTAATAAATAAATATAAAGCAAATGAATAAAAACTTAAGACTAGTTATTAATAATGCTCAAAAGAATGTAGATGAAAAGTATTTTTTTGAAAAAAATGAATTAAAAATTATTTTAGATTTGTATGCTAAGATGGTATCGCAAGGATCTTGGAAAGATTATGGTCTTAATATTTCAAGTAAACAAGTTGGTTTTAGTGTATTTAAAAACGCAGCTGAAAATGCTCTATATAGAATATGCAAAAACTTTAAACCTAAAAATAAAAATCTTAAATATCTAATTTTAGATACCAATGGTAAAATATTAAAAAATTCTTATGACCTTAATATTTTATTACAAAATACTAATTGGAAAAAATTGTCTGATTA
>CACJWU010000030.1 GCA_902597215.1 uncultured Pelagibacteraceae bacterium
GTCTTTATTAGGAAAAAGAGTTCCATTATCTTTAAAAGTATTTTTAACTGCATTGGCTATCATAGATGATTTAGGTGCAATTGTTATCATAGCTCTGTTTTATTCAGGTGATTTAAGTTTTAAATATTTATTCTTAATGCTTTTAGCATTTGTACTCTTGTTAGTATTAAATAAATTTAATATAAAAAAGTTTTTTCCTTATTTAGTAATTGGAATAATTCTTTGGGATTTTACTCACAATTCGGGAATACACGCTACTATAGCAGGTGTATTGTTGGCAATGACTATACCTCACAGAAAAAAAGAAAAAGATTTTTCATTATTGATAAAAATTGAACATGCTATTAGTCCATATGTCGCTTTTGGAATCATGCCATTGTTTGCTTTTGCAAATGCCGGAGTTTCATTAGAAGGTTTGTCATTGAGCTCACTATTAGATAAAGTTCCATTAGGAATTGTTTTAGGCTTGTTCGTTGGAAAACAATTGGGTGTTTTTGTTTTTTCTTATATTTCTATTAAATTGAAAATTGCTCAAATGCCAAATAATTCTAACTGGTATAATTTCTATGGCGTTGGTGTATTAACTGGGATAGGGTTTACAATGAGTTTATTTGTTGGAAACTTGGCATTTGTAGAAAATATGCAATATATGGATGGTGTTAAGATAGGTGTTTTAACTGGGTCATTATTGTCCACTTTATTTGGTTACTTCCTGATATTACTTACTCCAAATAAATGAGGTTATTTGTAAGTAAGATAAAAATAATATTAATATTATTTATGTTTTTTTTTAAGAGTCCTGTTCTGGCAAATTATGAACAAGTTTTCTATGATTTTAAGATTAATAGTATAGACGGTCAAATTATTAATCTTGCAAATTATAAAGACAAGGCAATTCTTTTGGTTAACACTGCAAGCTTTTGTGGCTTCACTAAACAATATGAAGGTTTACAAAATTTGTGGGATCAATATAAAAATGAAGGATTAATTGTCTTAGGTGTACCATCAAATTCATTTAATCAAGAAAATAAAACAGACAATGAGGTAAAGGATTTTTGTGAGGTAAATTTTGATATAAATTTTCCTTTAACAACTATAACTGAAGTTAGAGGAAATAATGCTCATGAAATATATAAATGGGCTTTACAAAATTATGGTAAATCAGCTGTACCAAAATGGAATTTTCATAAGATTTTAATAGATAAAGAAGGCAAAATCCATAAAACCTTTAATTCTTTTACAAAACCAACATCAAACAAAATAATTTTAGAGATAGAAAATCTTTTAAAAATTAAAAGTTAACCCATCAAATGCAGGTTCTACATTTTTTGGTAAATGTTTTTTTAATTCATTATAATCTAGATCAGAATGAAGATTTGTTAAGATTGCCTTTTTGGGTTTAAAAATCTTAATCAGTTTTAAAGTGGAGTTTAAATCTAAATGCGATGGATGTTCATTATACTGAAGACAATCTATAACTAAAAATTTAAGATTCTTAAAAAGATTGAAGTTTTTTTTGGGTATATCACTTACGTCACTAATATAAGCAACCTTTTTATTTATAAAATAACAAATTGAATTTACTTTACCATGTTTTACTTTAAGAGATTGTATAAGTATTTTTTCATCATAATCATTAATATAAAATTTGTCTTTAATTGAATTCAAATTTAGGATTGGAGGATATTCGTTATATGTTTTCTTAAAACAATATGCAAAAGTCCTTAATAAATATTTTGTTGTTTCTTTATCTGCATATATTGGAATTGTCTTTCTTCTTGTAAGATAAAATACTCTTAAATCATTAATACCATGAGTTTGATCAGCATGCATATGTGAAAAGAGAACTTTATCTATTCTTTTAATCTTACTTCTTAATAATTGAATTCTTAAATCTGGAGATGTGTCTATAAGTATATTTTCTTTTTTGGTTGAAATCAGAGCTGAACACCTAGTTCTGTAATTTTTTTTTTCATTAGGATCACATTTACCAAAATCACCATTTGATTTTGGCACACCCATCGAACTCCCACATCCTAGAATAGTAAATTTCATGATTAATTAAAAAAAAGATTATTAAAATTTTGGGATGTTTTTATTATTAACTCATTTTTGGATATGTTTTTGAGTTTAGCTAATTTTTCTGCCGTATATTGGATATAAGAGGGTTCATTTTTTTTACCTCTTTTTGGTTCTGGTGCTAAAAATGGACTGTCAGTTTCAATCATTAATCTGTCTAACGGTAACGATTTAAAAGTATCCTGTAATTCAATTGCATTTTTGAAAGTTATAATGCCACTTGCTGAAAAAAAGGTATTTAATTTTAAAAGCTTTTCAGAGAAGATTTTAGAACCAGTAAAACAATGCATTAGTATTTTTAAATTTTCATTTTTAAAATTATTTAATATATCAAATGTTTCATTTTCGGCATTTCTAGAATGAACTATTATCGGAATTCTCAACATTATAGATGCCTGAATATGTTGTTCAAAACTTTGAATTTGTTTTTTTTTATCACTATTATTGTAATAAAAATCTAGTCCTGTTTCACCTACTCCTATAATTTTTTCATACTCTTTAACATTTTGAATTATTTCTTCTATTGAAACTGTATCATTATTAGTTTCGTGCGGATGTATACCAAAAGTTCCATAAATAATTGTGTCTTTTTTTATAATTTCAATTATATTTTGGAAACTTTTTAATGAAGTTGATATAGTAAGTATCTTTTTGATACCTACATTTTTTGATCTTTCTAATACTTTATCTAAGTTCGCAAATAAAGGTTCATGATCTAAATGACAATGTGAATCAATCATAATATCATTTTTCTTTTAAATTTATAAATTCTTTAAATTCTTTTGAAGCTTTAAATAAAATTACATTTCTTTCAGATATAATTTTTCTTTCTTTTGTTTTAGGATTTCGACCAATCCTAGATTTTTTTTTTCTTACTGTAAATGTACCAAATTTTGATAGTTTTAATTTTTTTTCATCCTTAATATTTTCAGTTATCGAAAATAAAAAATCATCAAGTAAATTTTCCGCAATTAACTTTGAAAACCCAAGTTGCATATAAATTACTTTAACTAAATCTTTTTTTGTTAGATTTATTCTCATTTAAGATTTTAAATTGTTTTTGATTTTATCTATCAAATTACCTTTAATAATTCTACGACAAACATCTAATGAATTTGAAAAACCTATAAAATCAGTTCCTCCATGACTTTTAACAACTGGAGAGTCTAATCCTATGAAAATTGCACCATTATATAATCTTGGATCTAATCTCTTCTTAAATTTCCTAAGATTTGAAAAATTTAATAATGATGATAATTTTCCAATTAAAGAATCTGTCATAGTTTTTTTAAGTTCACTAGTAATAAAATTTGCTGTTCCTTCTGCTGTTTTTAAAGCAACATTACCAGTAAAACCGTCTGAAACTATAACATTGACTTCCCCATTCATTAATTCATTACCTTCAATATATCCAGAAAAGTTAAAATCCATCGAATCTTTTTTAGTTAACAATTGAAATGTTTCTTTGATAATTTCATTACCTTTTAATTCCTCTGATCCAATATTTAATAAAGCTATATTTGCTTTTTCTTGAGGATAAAGAGATCTGTATAAAGAAGCACCCATAATTGAAAAGTCAACTAAATTTTTAGAACTGCATTCAATATTAGCTCCCAAATCTAAAACTACACTCATTCCTTTTTTATTTGGCCATAATGCCGATAAAGCTGGCTTGTCAATATTTTCAATCATTTTAAGATTTAGTTTTGAGATAACTAATAATGCTCCTGTATTGCCCGCAGAGATTACTATGTCTGACTCACCTTTTTTAACACTTTCAATAGCAAGCCACATACTAGTATCTTTTCCTTTTTTGGCAGCTTCAAGGGGACTGTCTGTGCTTTCAACTTTTTTTTCTGTGTGAAATATTTGATAAAACTTATTATCAATTTTATTTTCAATTAGTTTTTTAATTTTTTTTTCATCGCCAAAAATTTTATAAAATGTTTCTTTATTGGATAGATGATTATGAATAATACCATCTATTATTTTTTTTGGTGAACCATCACCACCCATTGCATCAACTGCAACTTTTATTAAATCTGGCATTTTAAATAAATAATTACTCTTTAGGATCTAAAATCTGACGCCCCTTGTACATACCAGTTTTTAAATCCACGTGATGAGACAACCTATATTCTCCAGATTTTTTATCTTCAACTATATTTTTTGTTGTAAATTTCATATTTTGTGACCTTCTTTTTCCGGTTCTAGAAGGCGTTTGTTTGCGTTTTGGAACAGCCATAATATGGCTTAGATACACTTTTCTAAAAAGAATTCAAATTTTTTTTTCTTAAATTAACGTTAAAATTGTCAAAATAATCAATTAAATTTTCAATTTTATTAAAATCAGGTAAAAAAACTGCCATCTTCTTTATTTTATCTGTTTTTTTTAAATCATCCCAAAAGTGTATTTCAGATATTATTGAATGAAATAGATTAATATAATCTTTCATTTTTTTATTTATAGATTGATCACCATAACCTATTTCTCTTATACTTAATTCTAGTTGTCTGAAATTGAAATCATAAATTTCCTGTAAAATAGCTTTATTTTTGTCATTCTTAAAGTTCTTTAAATAAAATGCAAAATGTATTAAAAAAAAAATTAACCTATCAGAAAAAGTTTCTGTCCTTTTTAATGAGGAGTATAAATCTTTATTTCTGGTGTAATTGATTAAAGTATTATAGATATTAAGATAATTATTTTTCATGAAAAATTATATATATATTATTTTAACCTTTTTAATAGTCACAAATTGCACAACTAAAAAAGTTATAAAACATCATGGTGTACCTTTTTTAGAAAAAAAACAAGAGTCACTAATAATTGATCAATCTAATAAAAATGATATTACGAGTATATTAGGCCTACCATCTACAAAAAGTAAATTTGATGATGATATATGGATATATATTGAGAGAAAGCAAACCCAATCTCAACTAAAAAATTTAGGTCAAATGAAAATTTATAAAAATGATGTTTTAGTTCTTGAAATTGACAAGTTCGGATTATTGAAGAAAAAAAGTTTTTATAATTTGAACGATATGAATAAAATTAAAATTGCTACTGAAACAACAAAATCAGGGTTACTTAAAAATCGTTTTATATATGATTTTATGTCTAGTATGAGACAAAAAGTAAATGACCCTCTTGGTCAGAGGGCCAAAAAAAGAAAAGAAGCTAACCAGCGATAACTGCTAACAATAATAAAGCAACTATATTTGTTATCTTAATCATTGGATTTACTGCGGGACCAGCTGTATCTTTGTAAGGGTCACCAACTGTATCCCCAGTCACTGCAGCTTTATGAGCCTCTGATCCTTTACCTCCATAATTTCCATCCTCAATATATTTTTTTGCATTATCCCATGCTCCACCACCTGCTGTCATTGATACAGCAACAAAAAGTCCTGTAATGATTACACCCAACAACATAGCACCCACAGAAGCTAAAGCTGCAACTTGACCACCAATAGCAAAAATTATTAGATATAAAATAATTGGAGATAAAACAGGTAGTAAAGATGGTATAATCATTTCTTTAATCGCAGCGACAGTCAACAAGTCAACTAATTTAGCATAATCTGGCTTCTGTTTTCTTTTCATGATTCCTGGATATTTTTTAAATTGTCTTCTCACTTCTATTACAACCGCACCACCAGCTCTTCCAACTGCTTGCATTCCCATAGATCCGAACAAATAAGGTAACATTCCACCAATTAACAAACCAACAACGACATATGGATTAGATAAATCAAAAGTAACAACTATTCCTTCTAACTTTGAACCCACTTCTTTAGAAAAATGTTTTATATCCTCAGTGTAAGCTGCAAAAAGAACCAAAGCACCTAATCCAGCAGAGCCAATAGCATACCCTTTTGTTACTGCTTTGGTAGTGTTGCCGACAGCATCTAAAGCATCTGTTGTTTTTCTAACATTATTTGGCAATTTAGACATTTCAGCAATACCACCAGCGTTATCTGTTACAGGTCCATAAGCATCTAAAGCAACTACCATACCCGCAAGGGCTAGCATAGTTGTTACTGCAATTGCTATACCATATAAACCAGCAATATTATTGGTCAACAAAATACCTGCCACAATAATTAATGCTGGAATTGCTGTAGCTTCTAATGAAATTGCTAAACCTTGAATTACATTAGTGCCGTGTCCTGTTGTTGAGGAGCTTGCAACACTTTTTACAGGTCTATAATTTGTTCCTGTATAATATTCAGTTACCCAAATTAACAATCCTGTAATAATTAATCCAATTACTCCACAGTAGTATAAGCTCATACCTGAGAATGATTTATTGTTTAAATTGTAAGAATTTTCTAATCCTAAAACATAATCAGTTACAGGGTATAAAATGATCAACGAAGCTAAAGCTGAAACAACAAATCCCTTATATAAAGCTCCCATAACGTTTTTACTTCTACCAAGTTTAACGAAAAAAGTTCCAATTATTGAGGTTAAAATACATGCACCACCAATTGTTAACGGATAAATCATCATTGATAAATCACCTGGAAAAAATATTGAGGATAAAACCATGGTTGCAACAATTGTTACCGCATAAGTTTCAAATAAATCTGCAGCCATTCCTGCACAATCTCCCACATTATCACCTACGTTGTCAGCAATAACAGCAGGATTTCTTGGATCGTCTTCAGGTATTCCAGCTTCGACTTTACCAACTAAATCTGCTCCAACATCTGCACCTTTAGTGAAAATACCCCCACCAAGTCTTGCAAAAATGGAGATTAAAGATGCACCAAAGCCAAGTGCAACTAGCGCATTTACAATTTCTCTTTCATCAACATTAAATTTTAATAATAAATAATAATAAACAGCTATGGCTAATAATGCTAATCCAGCAACCAGCATACCTGTTACCGCTCCTGATTTAAAAGCAACAGAAAGACCACTTGCCAATCCTTTTCTAGATGCCTCAGCAGTTCTTACATTTGCTTGTACTGAAACTAACATACCAACATATCCGGCTATACCTGACAATGTTGCACCAATTAAGTAACCTAATCCAACAAGCAAACTGAAAGCATAACTTACAATAATTAAAACTACAATACCAACAATTGCTATAGTTTTATATTGTCTCGCTAGATAAGCCTTTGCACCAATTTGAATAGCTGATGCAATTTCTTGCATTTTTGAATTCCCTGCACTTGAATCTAAAATATTTTTTCCAGTAAAATATCCATAAACTATTGATAATAATCCAGCTCCAATAGTATATAAAAGTATAGTTTCGATGTTTGAGTTCATATAGACCTTAATTAAGTTGTTGGTTGTTAGTTATTTAAAAATCGGACAATACAAAAAAAGGTATAAAAGGCAATAAATAACTTTAAAATTTATGAAAATGTCCTTTATTTTTAATGGTAATTTTGTTCCCTTTTTCATCAATAATTTGTG
>CACJWU010000031.1 GCA_902597215.1 uncultured Pelagibacteraceae bacterium
TTTTTTGTTTATGATGTTTTTCATAAGTACATAACTGGTAATCTTCAGCCATAAAAAACAGGTGGTCTTTTTTGAAGCGGTCCAAGTATTTTGATGGAAATAATTGGTTACCCAGTATAAAAAATAACTTCATAATTAAATATAACTAATAAAATTTTTTATGTCAGAAAAATATCTTATTTTTGGTGCGACAGGTTCAATCGGATCTAGCTTAGCCGAACAATTAATAAATTCAGGAAATTCTGTCCATTTAGTTGGCAGAAATGAAAATGAAACAAAAAATATTTCTGAAAAACTAGGTTGTGCTTTTACAATAGCCGATGTCTTAGAAGATGGATTTATAGACAAGGTTAAAAATGATATTTCAGATATAAAGGGTGTTGCTTATTGTGTTGGCTCGATAGATTTAAAACCCTTTAGAATGGTTAATGAGAGTGATTTTAACAAATGTATGAAATTAAATTTATATTCAGCAGTCGATGTTATTAAAGGTTATCAAGAAAGTTTAAAAAAGAATAAAGGTTCAGTAGTTTTATTCTCTACAGTAGCAGCACAACGAGGATTTACTAACCATACAATAATTGCTTCTACTAAAGCTGCAGTAGAGGGTTTAACCGTTTCTTTAGCAGCAGAATTTGCTCCTAATATTAGGGTGAACTGTGTTGCACCAAGTTTAACTAATTCAAAGATTGCAGAACCAATGTTGAAAAATAAAGCATTAGCAGATGGAATAGCAAAAGCTCATCCTTTAAAAAGATTGGGGGAAGGAAAAGACTCAGCCTCCCTTGCAAAATTTTTAATCACTGAAGATAGCTCTTGGATTACAGGACAAATTATAGCCGTAGATGGAGGGAGATCAAAACTTTCTTAAAGTGATAAGACTAATTTTTTCAATATTCATACCCTATATTTTTATATCGTTTTCGTTTGCAGAAAATTTAAATTTTTCAAAAATTTCAAATTTAAATGATCCTTGGGGTTCTACATTTATTAATGATAAAGAAATATTAATTTCAGAAAAAAGTGGAAAAATTAAATTAATAAATCTTAATTTAAAAGAAATTTCAGAAATTAATCATAATCTAAACTATCTAGAGCATGGCCAAGGCGGTCTACTAGATATTCTTTTTAAAGAAAATTTTGTTTATATTTCATATACTGAAGATAGAGGAAATTCAAAAACAAGCACATCTATAGCAAAGGCTAAGTTTAATAAAAAAAATTTAATTTTTAAAAATATTTTTCAGGCAGAGCCACCTATTGACTCTGGATACCATTTTGGATCAAGGTTAGTTATCAAAGATAATTATCTTTTTGCATCAGCTGGCGAAAGGGGTCAAGGAATGATAGCTCAAGACCCAACTAAACATCCTGGAAGTATTATTAGAATTAATGTTGACGGTAGTATACCAAAAGATAATCCAAAGTTTGAAGGTAAATCAGATTGGTTACCTGAAATTTATCAAATTGGAGTAAGAAATCCTCAAGGTATGACTTTATCTGATTTTGATGGAAAAATTTATGCAAGCAATCATGGAGCAAGAGGGGGTGATTGGTTCGGAGAAATTAAAAAAGGTGAAAATTATGGATGGAAAATTTTAGGATGGGGAGGAACAAATTATTCAGGAATTCCTATCGGTCCAAAGTGGAAACCAGGTTTTACAAAAGCTATACAGTATTGGGTTCCATCTATTGCTACAAGCGCAATTACTATTTATAAAGGAAATGAATTTAGTGAGTGGAATGGACACGCTTTAGTTACTTCCTTAAAAGATCAATCTCTAAGAAAATTAATATTCAATGACTTATCAGATGTAGAAGAAGAGATAATTTTTAAGGGTGAAATAGGAAGAATAAGAGATATACAGGTCCATCCGAATAATGGAAAAGTTTATTTTTTAGCAGGAGATGGTTTGTGGTTGATGGAAAAAAATTTATAAATATTCTGTTTATTTTAATTGGAATTTTTTTTTATAATTGTTTAAGTATTGCAATGGAAAAACCTTATCATCATTTACCAGATGGAACTTTTAGAAACCCCGAAGGTTCACCAAAAAGAGATCCAAATATAAAATGGTCTTACAAGATATTTAATCAGGAAAAAAAGAAGCTTGATATGACAGTGCCAAAGGAGCATGTTATTAAAAAGGAGAAAGTTCTATTAGATCTAAAAAAATATCAAGAAGATGATTATATAGCCTGGATTGGCCATGCTACTTTTTTAATAAAATTGGGAGAAACTACAATTATTACCGATCCTGTATTCTCAAAAAATGCAGGTCCATTAATTTTTGGACCAGACAGATTTACTGAGCCAGCTTTAAAACTTAACGAAATTCCAAGAATAGATTTATTTTTACTAACTCATAACCATTACGATCATCAAGATATGTCTACTATTAGAAAATTTCCTTACAAAAATGCAAAAGTTTTAGTTCCTTTAAAGCTAGGTAAATATTTTAAAAGATACAAAGATGTAAATGAAATGGATTGGTATGACGAAATTAAAATTAACGATCAATTGAAAGTTACGTTTTTACCAGCTGTTCACTGGTCAAAAAGAAGTTTAACAGATACAAACAAATCTTTATGGGGAAATTTTTTAATTAATTACGATGGAAAAAAAATACTATTTGCATGTGATACTGGAATTGGAAATATTTATAAAGATATAGGAGACAAGTTTGGTCCAATCGATCTCACATTGATTAACATAGGTGCTTACAATTTTTATCCAATAATGCCATATAAAGATAAATCTATTTATCATACTAATCCTGAAGAGGCTTTAGAAATTGCACAATATTTAAAAAGTAAAAAAGTCATTGGAATGCACTGGGGAACTTTTGTTCTGTCTCTAGAACCTATAATGGAGCCACCTGTAAGATTTAAAGCTAGTGCAGAAAAATACGGATTTAAAAAGGAAGATGCTATTATTTATAAAATAGGTGAGTTTGGTTCTTTAAAAAAATTACTTAACTATAATTAATTATCTAGTAATTTTTTTTTTGCTTTCTCAAATTCTTCTTGAGTTAAAACTCCATCATGTAAAAGTTTATTCAATTTTTCAATTTCATCACTTAATTTATTTTCTTCATCAGAAATACTTGGAATATTTTCTTCTTCAATATTTTCTTTTTCTTTGTTTGCACTTTTAGCGTTAAAACCATTCATGATTGCTGATCCTCCAAGATAAAGAACAAACGCAAGAATAGGAATTACTAAACTAAAAAAAATTATCTTTTCCATAATTTAATCCTCATCTTCCTCTCTCCAATTTTTTTCATACATTAACCAAGCTGCCAATATAACTGAAAATGTTCCTATAATCATACCATAGTCAAATCCAGTCTGCTGATCATATAAATACCATCCTAATTGTGTGGCTCCAATTGGGGGAATTGTTAAAATTGCCATTATTATCGCAATTCTAAAAGGATATCTTGGTTTTTTCATATCTTAACTTACCAAAGATTTTTTATTGGTTTAAATGTTAAATTTGCGATCTTTTGAAACAGTCGATAGTATTTTTAAGCAAACAAGCTATAGTCATTGGACCAACTCCTCCTGGAACAGGTGTTAATGCTTTGGCATTTTTTGAAACTTCATCAAAAGCAACATCACCAACTATACCTTTTTCAGTTTTATTAATTCCTACGTCTATCACTATAGTATCTTTTTTAACCCAATCACCTTTAACAAGTTCAGGGATACCGACTGCAGCAACAATTATATCAGCCTCTAAACATTCAGATTTTAAATCTTTTGTCCTAGAATGTGTGATTGTTACTGTACAGTTTTCTTTTAAAAGTAATTGTGTCATTGGCTTACCATTTAAATTTGATCGACCAACTATGACAGCTTTTTTTCCATTTAAATTTGGTTCAATTTTTTTAATCAGTAAATAACATCCCAAAGGAGTACATGGAACTGAACTTTCATAGCCTGACGAGAGATTTCCTACATTCATTGGGTGAAATCCATCAACATCTTTAGAAGGATCAATTGTTTCAATAACTTTTTGTTTATCTATGTGTTTTGGCAAAGGTAACTGAACTAAAATACCTGAAACTGAGTCATCTTTATTTAATTCTTCTATTTTATCTAAAACAACATTTTCCTCAACACTATCAGGATATTTAATTATTTCAGATTTAAGCCCGACCTCATTTGCAGATTTCTCTTTATTCCTAACATAAATTTGGCTTGGAGTTAAATCTCCAATTAAAATAACCGTCAATCCTGGGACTTTATTATATCTATTTTTAAGATCAGAAACTTCTTTTTTTAATTCTTCTCTCAATAATGCGGCTTCTTTTTTTCCATCTATTAAAATCATATTTTTTAAAATATTAATGGTGCAATGTAGAGCTTCATACACATTTCTATGAACCAAATCAATAGAAGTAAAATTATAGGTGAAATATCTAAAGCTCCTAAATTTGGTAGAAACTTCCTTATTCTTCTTAAAAAAGGCTCAGTCATTCTATAAGTAAAATCCAAGATTAAATATACAAATCTATTTTGAGTATTAAGCACATTAAATGAGATTAACCAGCTTATTAAAACATTCGCAATTACTACATAAGAATAAAGTTTTAATAACTGTAAAACTAAATAAAAAATAGCAATCATTTTTTTTCTACATAAATTGACTGACTTGGGAAAGCAAATGAAGCTTTATTATTCTCAACAATTTGTTTTATTTCAATTGCTAGACGTTCTTTAACAGATAACCATTCATTCCAACTATCTGTTTTCGTAAAACAACGAACATACATATCTATTGAACTGTCTGAGAACTTATCAACCCTTACAGCTACTCCTATACTCGTATTAAAATCGTCACTTTTATTAATGTGGCTTTCAATTTGATTTCTAATAGTTTTAAGTTGATCAACAGTGGTGTCGTATTGAAGGGTAATGATCCAGCTGATTAACCAGTTAGAAGTCTCACTTACATTTATGACTGCATTTTCTGCAAATTGAAAATTTGGAATAATTGCAAGCGATTTATCAAATTTTCTAATTGTTGTTGACCTAAACCCAATCTTTTCAACTATACCCTCAATTATCCCATCTACTAAAATCCAATCTCCTATTTTAAATCTTTTTTCAACAAGAACTAAAATTCCAGAAATTAAATTTTTAAATAAATCTTGAGCACCTAAAGCAACGGCAACACCAAATAAACCGAGCCCTGCTATAATTGGCCCTATTTTTATTCCCCATAATTCTAAAACTGCTGCAAGTCCTAATATAAATATAAGAATTTTTAACGATTTAATAATCCAACCTATTAACTCTCGAGTTAAAAGTTTATCTAAACCACTTAACACATATGAAACTGGTTCTATAATTTGATGTATAACCCAGAAAATTAATATTGTGATCAAAGTTCTATTAATTGTATCAACAACTTCTCTTCCATCAGAAGAAAAGGTCATATAATAACTTGCAATAAAAAAACCAAGAACTATAGGTAAAAACCTAGCAGGTCCAGTTAAAGCATTTACAAAAGTATCGTCCAGTTTATTTGTAGTTCTTTTTGAAATAATTTCTAATTTTTTAATTATAAGTTTACTGATTAAACCCCTAAAAATTAGAAAAATTAAAAAAATACCTAATCCAATTAATATTTGGAAAATATCCACACCCAGTATTCCTTTATTCCATACTGATAAGAACATTTCTGAAAAATTATTTATTAGTTCCATATTCAAATTTTATATAACAAAAACTCTTCTTCACCAGGATTAAAAAGAAATATTTTTTTCCATTTAATTTCATTAAGTATTGATGAGGTTTTTTCACTTATGCACATCAAATTTGTATTCATCCATAAGCTTTCTGATTGATAATTTTTAATAAAATTAAGAAAACTTAAAGCACTATTTTGCGAATAAATATATACTATTTCAGGAATATTCAGCTTTAGTTTTTCCACAAATTTATCATCGAATATATCATTATGTTTAGTTCTATAGTTTATGACTCGCTTTAAGTTATAGCCCTCCTGAATTAACTGGTTATCTAAATCAATTGAAAGAAGTTCACCACTCAAATAAATAATTTTACCATCCGATGGATCGAAATTTTTTAAAATAATTTCTTTTAGATTAGAAACATTCCCCTCAGCAGCAAAGACTTTTTGAAATCCAACACTTCTGCCTTTTTTTCAGTAACATTACCAACACAAAAACAAAAAATATTTTTGTTTAAATTATTAATATCTAGAAACTTTATTGCATTAGCACTTGTAAAAATAACTGCTTTAAAGTTAGAGAAATTCATAGTGTTGTGCTTGACCGGTTCAATTTTTAGTAACGGCAGATGAGAAACCTTATGACCTAATTTTGTAAAATTTAAAATCATCTCGGAACAATCTTCCAGTGGTCTAGTTAATAAAATATGCATATTATTTTTTGTAAGAACCTTTAGATTTATTTCTTAAAATTAACCCAACTTCTTTTCCTAATTCTTTAGCTAACTTAATAGGTTTTGATTTTTTTTCATCAAATCTTTTGCTTCCATCTATTGAAAAAAGTTCGGCCTCAATCTCTATGTTTTGATCTATGATTTCTGCATAAACTCCTATTGCAGTTTCACAATCACCCTCTAAAACCTTCAAAACACCTCTTTCAGCAATTGCACAATAATAAGTAGGCATATGATTTATATTTTCTAATAAATCAATAATTTCCCTATCATTCTCTCTACATTGTAAAGCTATTATCCCCTGGCCCGCGCTAGGGATCATTTCTTTAGTTGAAAAGAATTGAGTTATTTCGTTTTCTAAATTTAACGAACTTATTCCAGCACATGCAAGGGTAATAGCATCATATTGTCCATTTTTAAGTTTTTTAATTCTCGAATCAACATTACCTCTAATCAGTTTAAAGTTTAAATCATTTCTTAATTTTTTTAATTGAAATTCTCTTCGTAAAGATGAGGTTCCCATAATTGAATTTTTATTCAATTCATTCAATTTTTTATTTTCAAGACTTAATAAAATTTCTCTAGGATCATTTCTTTTTAAAAAACATTCTGTAACCAACCCATCTGTCTCAATTGCTGGCATATCTTTTAAGGCATGAACGGCAATGTCAATTTTTTTATCAAGGAGTTCTCTTTCTATA
>CACJWU010000032.1 GCA_902597215.1 uncultured Pelagibacteraceae bacterium
AGTCATGTGTAGACAACCAATAATTTTTGCTCCTTTAAGCGGTGACTTCCCAGAGTATTCTTCTCTTAAAGCCATTAAGCCGGGCATCTCACTCTCTGCTATTGAAATTTCTTTTCTACCAAATTCAGCTTGGGTCAAATCTTTAACTTTGAAATCTTCCATGAAGCGACTTCTAACAATAAAGAATTAATTAATCAATAGAACACTTTAAGCGTTTGGAAATATAATTTCCATACTTGCCCCTTTTCTATCAAGTCTATTAGATGCTTTTATTGATGCATTATGTAAATCAACTAAATTTTTAACAATATTCAAACCTAGACCAGAATGTTGTCCAAATTTATCAGGTCTATTACTATAAAATCTTTTAAATATTTTGTTTGTGTCCTTTTCGTTAAACCCTTGACCCTCATCCAAAATATTAATTGAAACTTGATCATTTTCTGATTTCGTAACTTTAACAATCACATCTTTACTATCTTCACTGAAAGAAATTGCATTATCTAATAGATTGGCAACTATTTGCTCAATTCGATTTTCTATTCCGTTAATAATATATTTATTTTTTCCATCATTTACATAGGAAATATTTATTCCTCTTTTTAATTTATAAATATTATTGAAGTCATCTACAACTGATTTAATAATAGGCTCAATATCAAGTTTCTTAGTTTTTTCTTTACTTAAAGCAACCTCATCTTTCAACATTTGTGAATAATCTGTTATTAACCTTTCGATCCTTTGCACATCATGACTTAAAATATCAATTAATTTAACTCTTTGTTGAACATCATTTGTGTCATGAAGGATTTCTGAGGCACTTTTGAGTGATGCTAACGGGTTTCGTATTTCATGAACTAAATCTGTGGAAAAATTTTCAGCATGTGAAATTCTTTTTGTTAATTCATTTGTCATATCATCTAATGATTTTGAGAGTAATCCAAGTTCATCATTTCTTTTTTTTAAAATATCAAGATTAGTTTTTTTGGGATCTTTGTTTCTTATTGTTTTAGTATAAGTTACTAAGTTTTTAATTGGCTTCAAAAAATATCTATTTAATACAAAAGAAAAAATTAATATGACCAAACCAACTGCTAAAGCTGTTCTAATTACGAATGTTTTTCTTTCGTCAATAGCAGCCTTAACATCGTTTGCATTTTCTGTAATAGCTATATAACCTATATTTTTACCTTTTTGCATTACATTTTTAATCGTTGTTAACTTAAAATTATTAAATTCTTCTTGGGTAAACGTAAAAGGTATTCCAAAATTTTTTGAAGAAGCATAGTTTAACAGAACATCATTTAAGGAAATAACATTATTATTTCCAACATCAATATTTTTCTTTTCTGTGATCTCTTTCGTTTTTTTTTCAGTTAAAAATTCAAATTCAACAATATCTAATCTTTGAGAAAATGATCTTGGATCTAGGTCTAAGGTATCTGTGTCTCCAATTAAGTTCAGCTGATTGTCGAAAAATAAAACTCTATCTAAATTCTGAAAAAGAAATCTTGTTGAAAAAAGAAACTTTCTTACATCATCTTCTACAAATTCTACATTTAATCTAGTAAGATTATCAATCGTATTATTAATTACTTCTATATGATTAGAGGATTTTTTTTTTATAAGATTTGGTTGTACATTTTTTAAATAAATGAAAAGAAAAATTCCAATAATTGTAAAAAATATAAAATTAATAAATAAAAATTTTTTTAAAATGGATAAATTTTTGAGAAAGTTGCTTAACATTAGCTAACATTCCACCTATATCCACTTCCATATCTAGTTTCTATAGCTGAAAATTCAGGGTCAACTTTTTTGAATTTTTTACGAATTCTTTTGACATGACTATCTATCGTTCTATCCTCAATATCAGTATCCTCCCTGTAAGCAATATCCATTAACTGCGCTCTTTCTTTAATTATACCTGGTCTCTTTGCCAATTCTTTTACAAGTAAAAACTCAGTTGTAGTAAGTTTATCTGGTAATTGTTTTCCATTCCACTCACATTCTAATTGTGAGGGATCTAATTTTAATTTTCCATGAGATATAATACTCTTGCTTTCCTCAATTATTTCTTTTGAATCTTTCTTTCTGAGTTGGACTCTTATTCTTTCTATCAACACTTTAATTGAAAAACCTCCAGATTTTTTTATAAAATCATCTGCACCAAGTTTTAAACCAAGTAGCTCATCTATCTCATCATCTTTAGAAGTTAAAAAAATAACTGGCAATGAAGTTTTTTTTCTTAACTTTTTAAGTAATTCCTCTCCATCCATTTTTGGCATTTTTATATCTACAATCGCCAAATCTGGTGGAGTTCTAGATAGACCAATTAAAGCACTTTCACCATCGATATATGTTTGAACTTTAAAACCCTCTTTTTCTAAAGCAATACTTAAGCTGGTTAAAATATTTCTATCATCGTCGACAAGGGCAATAGTTTGTTTCTGCATACTTGATTATAAAAATACTAAATTGTTCTAATTTGGGCAATTAAATTAATGAAGTGTGCCCCAATTTTCTCCAGTATTTAAATCCACTGTCAGCGGTATAGAAAAAGAGTGCTGTTCGCTCTTTACCACACTAGACATTTCTTCAATTATAATTTTACTGATTCTTTTTACTTCTTCCTTAGGGGTTTCAAAAATTAGTTCATCATGGATTTGCAACAACATTTTTGTTTTTTGATTTTTTTGATCACTCAATTTTTTATCGAGTCTTATCATGGCTAATCTCATTATTTCTGCCGCAGATCCTTGGATTGGAGCATTAATTGCAGCACGTTCTTGAAAATTTCTAATATTATAATTCTTATCATTTATGTTGATAAAATGTGATCGTCTGCCAAAAATATTATTCACAAATCCACTTTTTCTACAAAATTTTATCGTCTGATCCATATAAGTTTTTATCTCGGGAAATTTCAAAAAATAAGCATTTAAGAATTCCTCAGCTTCATGATTTGTAACATTAATTTGCTTTGCTAATCCATATTGTGAGATCCCATAAATAATTCCAAAATTTATAGCTTTAGCTTTTCTTCTTTGATCTTGATTTACTTTTTTAATATCAACATTAAAAATTTGACTAGCAGTGAGTGAATGAATATCTTCGTTATTTTTGAAAGCTTTTTTTAATCCTTTCACATCAGCTAAATCTGCCAAAATTCTCATTTCTATCTGATTATAATCTGCAGAAATTAAAATATGATCTTTCTTAGCTATAAATGCTTTACGAATGTCTTTACCATCCTCAGATTTAATTGGAATATTTTGTAAGTTTGGATCACTTGAAGCCAATCTACCAGTGGTAGTGGCTGCTAATAAAAAAGAAGTATGTACTCTTTGTGTGTTAGGATTTATATGTTCTGGCAAGGAATCTGAGTAGGTATTTTTTAATTTAGATACCTGTCTCCAATCCAATACTAATTGGGGAAACTTGTGACCTTTAAATGCTAAATCCTCTAAAACTGAAGCGCTTGTTGCAAAACTCCCTTTTTTTGTTTTTTTTAAATCTGCAATTTTAAGATCATTATATAATATTTCTCCCAACTGTTTTGGTGATGCAATATTAAATTCCTTTTTAGATATTTTAAAAACTTCATTTTGAATTTTAATAATCTTTTTTTCAAATTTTGTAGATAATGATTTTAAAAATTTATTATCTACTTTAACTCCCTCAATTTCCATAAAAGCAAGGATTTTTAGTAAAGGTTTTTCAAATATCTCATAAATATTTATCATTTTTTCATCCTTTAAATTTTTTTGAAATTTTTTGTATAATCTAAATGTAATATCAGCATCTTCTGCCGCGTAATCTTTGGCTTTTTCAACATCTACTTCACTGAAATTAATCTCCTTTTTTCCTGTCCCAACTAAATCTTTAAAAGATATTGTTTTATGTTTTAAATGAATTTCTGACAATGTATCCATATTATGTCTATTTTTTCCTGCATCAAGGACATAGGACATCAACATAGTATCTTCCATCGATGTCATATTAATTCCGTGTTTAAAAAAAACTATAAAATCAAATTTTATATTTTGACCTATTTTTTTGATACTTGGATCTTCAAGTAAAGGTTTTAACTTTTTTAAAACTAAATTTTTTTCAATGCATTTGTTAGATTTATGACCAATAGGAATATAACAAGCTTTTCCAATTTTTGAGCTTAACGATACACCAATTAGATCAGCCTGATGAGGATCTAATGAATTTGTTTCAGTATCTACTGCAACTTCACCTAACTCCTCAGCCTCATTTATCCAATTATCAATTTGTTCTAAATTTTCAATTAAATAATATTCTTTTTTATCAATTGCTTTTTGATTTTTTTCGATTTTAACCTCATTTTTGATACTTGTTAAGTTTGGTTCTCCATATGCAGAGATTGCAGAACTTAACAATCTATTAAACTCCATCTCTCTCAAAAATTTATAAAGTTTATCTTTATCAATACTTTTTAATTCAAGATCGGTAAGGTTTTTGTTTACTGGAGCATCACTTTTTAATGTCACCAATTTTTTGCTTATTAGAGCCTTATCTTTATTCTCAATAAGTGTTTCTCTTCTTTTGTTTTGTTTAATTTCATGGGCAGATTTTAAAAGTTTTTCAAGGTCTCCATATTTATTAATCAATTCTGCAGCTGTTTTAACACCAATTCCGGGGACTCCTGGTACATTATCACTGCTATCACCAGCTAAAGCCTGAACATCAATTACCTTACTTGCACCTACACCAAATTTATTTTTAATATCTTCTTCTGAAATAAACTTATTTTTCATTGGATCATAAATTCGAACATTTTTTTTATATAATTGCATTAAATCCTTATCTGAGGATACTATTGTTGCCTTTGCACCTTCTTTTAAAATCATTTCAACATATGTTGCGATCAAGTCATCAGCTTCATAATTTACCAACTCCAATGAAGGTAAATTAAAAGCTAACACTGATTTTCTGATATAATCAAATTGAGGAGCTAAATCATCCGGTGCTTCTGCCCTATTAGCTTTGTAATCACTATAAATTTCGTTTCTGAAAGTTTTTCTAGCAGAGTCAAATATAACTGCAAAATGTGTTGGTTTTTGCAAATTTTGATTTGATTTTGAATCCTCTAGAAGTTTAAATAGCATACTGCAAAAACCACTCACTGCACCTGTTGGTAATCCATCACTTTTACGAGTTAATGGTGGTAAGGCATAATATGCGCGAAAAATATAACCCGATCCATCTATTAGATAGAAATGATCTGTTTTTTTAATTTTTCCCATTACAAATTAATATAGATTATCAACACAAATAAGAGTATTATTTTTTATGGAACTTATAAAGCAAAATACACAAGCTCAAATAATTAAATCAATACTTGTAATTTTTTTAGGTTCTGTATTACTTGCTGTTTCCGCAAAAATTAAAATTCCTTTCTATCCAGTCCCAATGACTATGCAAACTTTTGTAGTTCTTTTTATTGGAATAAGTTTTGGGTATAAAATAGGTGTTGCGACAATTGGTTTATATTTAATTGAAGGCATTGCAGGTCTCCCAGTGTTTTCAAATTCTCCAGAAAGAGGAGTGGGTCTAGCTTATTTTACAGGTCCAACAATGGGT
>CACJWU010000033.1 GCA_902597215.1 uncultured Pelagibacteraceae bacterium
TTTCCGTCTCTCGAAGCTTTATATAGCTATTTATTACATCAACACCAAAAGCCTCATTCATCTCTTTATTTTTTTTCAATTGTCTTAAAGATTGATCTAACTCATCAGGAAGTTTTGGAAGATATGGGTATTTTGCAAAATCTTCGTACATGTTGCAATTAAGAGGTTTGCCAGGATTAATCTTGTTTTTAATACCGTTAATTCCCGCTGCGAGAACACTTGCCTGAAGTAAATAAGGATTAGCAGAACCATCCATTAATCTTAATTCAAACCTTCCTGGATCAGGAATTCTTATCATATGTGTTCTATTATTGCCGGTGTAAGATATGCTGCTAGGTGACCATGATGCTCCTGATTTTGTTGCAGGTGCGTTAATTCTCCTGTAACTATTAATTGTTGGATTAAAAAATGCAGTTAGAGATGAAGCATGTTTTATTACCCCACCCAAAAAATTATATGCCATTTTACTTAAACCAAATTTGTTAGATTTATCTAAAAATTTATTTTTTTTTCCATCCCAAACAGAAATATGGGCATGACAACCATTTCCAGTTAAATTTTCAAATGGTTTAGGCATAAAAGTTGCTCTAAGACCATGCTTTTCTGCAATAGTTTTTACCATGTATTTAAAAAATGTATGTCTGTCTGCAGTTTTTAAACAATCTGAGTAATTCCAATTCATTTCAAATTGGCCATTAGCATCTTCATGATCATTTTGATAAGGGCCCCATCCCATATCAATCATACAATCACAAATTTCTTTTATTAGATCATATCTTCTCATTAATGCTGATTGGTCATAACATGGTTTTGATTGAGTATCTCTTGTATCAGCAATTGTGTTTCCATCTGGAGATATTAAAAAATATTCACACTCCACACCAGATTTCATAGTTAATCCCTGTTTTGAGAGTTTTTTAATTTGTTTCTTTAACATTATTCTTGGTGAGGCATCTACTGGTTTTCCATTCATCCAAAGGTCTGAGGCTAACCAACCAACTTCTTTATTCCAAGGCAACTGAATTAAACTATCAGGATCTGGAATTCCAAACATATCAGAGTCGGCAGGAGTCATATCTAACCATGCAGCAAATCCTGCAAATCCAGCGCCAATTTCCTGCATGTCTTTAATTGCATGCGCTGGTACCAATTTAGATCTTAATACCCCAAATAAATCTACAAAACTTATTAAGAAATATTTTATTTTTTTTTCCTTAGCTATTTTAAATAAGTTTTTTGACATAAATTAAATTCACATTGCTATTTAAAAAAAGAAAAAATTGATTCTTTATAAAAAATTAAATTTACTACTATTATAAGTATTACCGCAACTATAACCCCATACTTTGCTTTAGGAAAAGCAACTCCACGCATTTTACTTGGTCGTAACTCTTCATTATTATTTTCTTCAGTCATTAATTGATGTTATTAATAAAAAGGGCACCACACTAAAGTGGTGCCCAAATTTATCTTTTTAATTACCATTCAGTAATATTACTTTTATGGTCATTAGCTCCATGTCTTTTTCTTGACAATCTTTCAAGTTCTTCACTTTCAGATTTCGAGGTCAAAACAGTCCAACCAATCCATACAATAAAACCAAGGATAACTAGTATTGTTTCACTTGAACCAGCACCAGGATAAATAGCACCTGCAACTTCCTCTGCAGGTTTATTCAGGTGATCGATCCAGTTTGTTACTGTAGCCATATTTTATCTCCTTTACCTGGTTGCTGATGAAACTACTCTTTCATCTTTTTTAGCAGTTTCCATCATTTCATAGTCAAGCCCAGCTATTTCTACATCACGTGGAATTCTTAATTTACCCATTCCATGAAGTATTTTAGCTATGACATAACCTGGTATTAGTCCAAGAACAACGAACATTATTAATGCTCCTATGAATTGTCCTAATGGGTTAATTGTTGCATAAGTCGTTCCATCCCACATAGCTCCAACACTATAACCAGATGATGGATAACCATTAAGAACGAAACCACATATTACTAGACCAATAAATCCAGCATAACCGTGAACTGCAACTGCACCAACAGCATCATCGATTTTGAACTTACGCTCAACCCAATAATGTAGTTTGTATGAAATCACAACACCAATCATACCGATTATCATAGCTTGAATTGGATGATATAAATCATTTCCAGCTGAAGCACAGATAATACCGGCTAGTCCACTTGAGTATGTCCAGAAAGGATCACCTTTAGCAATCCAATAACCAGCCAATAAACCTCCCGATAAAGACATCAAGAAATTATATGTAATACCACTAAGTGTAGTAGGGGTTACATAAATGTTTGTAGCTGTCCAATAACTTATACCTTCCATACCGTATTCAGGCCCAAGGTCAAAAATTGGAATATTACATGCTGCATAGAACCCCCAGAAGCCAGTATAGATTAAAAACAATCCAATTGTGACTAACCAAGGATTTCTTGGTCCAATATTTCTAGGTTCGCCGCTAGATGAAAATTTACCTATTCTTGGTCCTAAAACCATAAGAACACCCAACGCAAAACCACCAGCGATTGCGTGAATTACTCCTGATGCATATGCATCATGATATCCTAAAAGTTTAAGCATCCATCCATCAAAGTGCCATCCCCATGCAGCATCAATTGTCCAAAAAACAGAGCCAATCGCAATTGCAAGAATTCCAAATGCAAAAGTTGTTATTCTTTCAATTATTGCTCCTGAAACGATAGAAGCAGCTGTCCATGAAAATAGTAAAAATGCAGCCCAGAAAACTCCAGAGATGTGATCTCCTAAGTTAACAGCCATTAATGGGCTTGTTGCTACATAAAACTTTGCACTAAATGCAGAGTCGTCTGTAATTAATGCTGTGCTTTCATTCATTATTGAAGGTGCTAACCCAGGTCCTGTTGGGAAAGCCCAGTAAATCCACCAACCAAATAAAAACCAAGTAACTGTTACCAAGGGTATCAGCATTGTATTTTTCATTAAAGTATGTTGGTGATGTTTGTATCGAGAAGCTCCAACTTCATACATACAGAAACCGACGTGAATTAAAAACATCAGTACTACAGTTACCCAGTAGTAGAATTCTGTAAATATAGTAGTAAGAGCACCTAACTGATCAGTCATATCCTCTCTCCATATTAGTTTTTAAAAAACCCTATAAAATTTCAGATCATGTGACAAATAAAACAATCAATTTAAAACCTAGCATTGACACTAGTTTATAAAAATAAAATCAACTTAAGATTGAGTAATTAAAATTTTAAGTAAGCTTTTTTCAAATCAACAAGTGGATGTTTTGGAGACATTTGAAATTTTACTAAAAGTTCTCTAGCAATCATATCCCTATCTTGTTGATTGTTTGGAAGTTTAATTGATTTTGGAATGGTAACCCAACCATTAGCATTTCTACAAAATACAGCTGGCCTTCCTTCCTCATAGCCCATATGAACATCTTCTAACCAATTAAGATCATCCCAACCCATAGCTTCAATATATTTCTTTAGAAAAGGAGTGATCTTACCATAGTCCGGAAGAAGATTAACGTCATACCTATAACCAATAGACTGACCAATCATTTTTTCTCTAGCTGTTTCTTTTTTCTTTCCTAACTGTTGGTCTTTAACAGTAACTAATTTTGAAACTTTTTTTTTATTTTTTTTTTTAGCCATGATTAACTCTAAATTTTATGAAAGTTATCTACTCCTACGGTATAATTAGTTCCCGCTAAAGGAACTTTAGCTAAAGCTGAAGCTTCAGATGTTAGTGCAGCTAAATCTTCAGGCTCTAAAGAGTGAATATTAGTTTTTCCACATGCTCTAGCTAATAATTGAGCTTCAAGGGTCATTGAATGTAGATAATTGTA
>CACJWU010000034.1 GCA_902597215.1 uncultured Pelagibacteraceae bacterium
GGTAGAGGCAAACTTAAGATTAGTTATTTCAATTGCAAAAAAATATACTAATAGAGGTCTCCAATTTTTAGATTTGATTCAGGAAGGAAATATAGGTCTGATGAAAGCTGTAGACAAATTCGAGTATAGAAGAGGATACAAGTTTTCGACCTATGCAACTTGGTGGATAAGACAAGCAATTACAAGATCTATTGCTGATCAAGCAAGAACAATAAGAATCCCAGTTCATATGATTGAAACAATAAATAAAATTGTAAGAACGCAGAGATTAATTTTAAGTGAATTTGGAAGAGAGGCAACACCGGAGGAATTAGCAAAAAAATTAAGAATGCCATTAGATAAGGTTAGAAAAGTCTTAAAAATTTCAAAAGAACCAGTTTCATTAGAGAAACCCGTTGGTGATGAAGAAGATAGCAGTTTAGGAGACTTTATTGAGGATACCAAAGCTCTTGCTCCATTAGAACAGGCTATTAAATCAAATTTAGGAGAAGCAACAACCAAGATTTTGTCAACATTAACTCCAAGAGAGGAAAGAGTTTTAAGAATGAGATTTGGAGTAGGTATGAATACTGATCACACCCTAGAAGAAGTAGGTTTACAATTTTCAGTTACCAGAGAGAGAATTAGACAAATAGAGGCAAAAGCTTTAAGAAAATTGAAACATCCTAGTAGATCAAAACAATTAAAAAGTTTTTTAGAAGGTTAAATCTTGGGCCGTTAGCTCAATAGTAGAGTACTGCATTGACATTGCAGGGGTAGTTGGAGCGTAACCAACACGGCCCACCACTTTCTTATCTTGAATGAAAATTAAAAACAAAGTAAAAGCTAATTTACTGATAAGGGCCTGTAGCTCAGTTGGTTAGAGCAGTACACTCATAATGTATTGGTCCCAGGTTCGAGTCCTGGCGGGCCCACCAAATTAAATTTTTACTAATTTTAGTAAAATGAAAAAAACAAACAATAAAATTTTTGAAAACATTATAAGATTTTTTAGACCACATTTATTTAAAAGAAATCCGTTAAAATTATTTTTTTTTAAGTTAATCTATTATATTTTTTATATATTCATTAAAAGCCCTGTTGTAATAAAATTTGAAAATTTTAGTATGTATGCTTATTGTCATACAAAAGATTTATCTAAATTTATGTTAAAAAATCTCATTATGTGGGATGGGCATGAGGTTGAAAGAATAAATAAAATTTTTAAAGACAAAAAAAGCTTATTTATTGATTGTGGCTGCAGTTTTGGATCTTATTCAATACCTTTGGCAAAACTTAATTCTAATAAAAACAAAGTAGTTGCTATAGATGCCTCTATATTTGCAATCAAAAGATTGAAGGAAAATATTGATTTAAATAATATTGATAATATTCAGATTTATAATTTAGGCTTAGATAAGGAGGAGGGCTATAAAAACTTCAATGAAGATTTGAATTTATTAGCAAATTCTGGTTCTTTTAGATTTGATACTTGTGGAAAAAAAACAAAAGTTACTACCTTAGATAAAATTATGAA
This sequence comes from uncultured Pelagibacteraceae bacterium, assembly GCA_902597215.1. GTDB lineage: Bacteria > Pseudomonadota > Alphaproteobacteria > Pelagibacterales > Pelagibacteraceae > Pelagibacter. The sequence goes on from CACJWU010000034.1 coordinate 1,517, forward strand.
TGACCAGTCGTTAGACTCTTTTGAAAAAATATTTGTTAAAATGGATCTTGAGGGTTATGAATTTAATGCTTTACAAGGATTTAAAAAAACCATCATCAAATTTAATCCAATAATACTTTTTGAATTTTCTAGAATGTTGGTAGAAAATGAATCATTTTCTGAAAATAATTTTAATCTATTTTTAAATGAAATTTCATATGAAATAAAAGATTATGATAATAATTCATATACCATTGATCAGTTAATAAAAAAACTAAAGGAAAAAGATAGAAAATTTCAAGTTTTAGGGGATTTTTTGTTATTAAATAAAAATAATTAATTTTGGATAAAATTTTCTAATGTCTCAAATAAAATATTAATATCTCCATTATTAGAATTCAAAATAGATGAAAATTCCTCTTTTTGTGTTCTTGCTAAACTTAATCCCTCAATGATTAAGTCTCTTATTAATGGATTGTTTTTATTCTTTGTGTAAATTCTCCAATCAATTTTTACCTCAGGTCTCTCGGCTGTTCCTTTAAGAATGCTATTAACGATTGTATAATTTTCATTAAGAACCTCTTTTGATTTAACATCAATCTCAGGATTTGTATATTCAGCAAGTCTACTTGAAAAGCTTTTTAAAAAATATTTTTCAAATAATTTAGCATATTTTTTTTTCTGATCTTCATCTAAATTTTTTCTTACTTTACCAAGTGTGTAAAATCCAATGCCTTTGATATCAACAGTTTCCTTTGCAATTATTTGTAGCTCTTTCATTTTTTTTTCTTTTTCCTCATTATTTGACAAAACTTTAGAAGCTCTATTTACAGTTGACTGAACAAATACATCTGGCTCGATTGAATAAAGTTGTGTTAAGTTTAAAAAATATAGAATACCTACAATAAAAATTAATTTTATTTTCATGATTTATTTATTATTGACTATCAATTTCTTCCCAATCACTATCATTTTGGGTGTCAATAATTTTTTTTGTATTTAAAATTTTTTGTTGTCTATCTTGTAAATATAAACTTTTTACTGATGCATAAAAGTCAACTGAATTTTTCTCTAAATTTTCGATTGAATTATAATTTTTTGCTCTAAAATCTACACCAGTTCCAACTTTTGAAGAGTAATAATTTGCATCATTAAAATATTGGGTGTCATTTTTAACGGTAATGTTGTACCAAGGATCACCCCCTAAAAAGTTAAATGCAGATCCTATAGTATCTCTTGCAGTACTTGGTCCAAGAACAGGTAAAACTAAATAACAACCTGGTCCAATTCCCGCTTTAGCCAATGATTGACCATAATCTTCTTTTTCAAATTCGTTTAGACCAACAAATTGTGCAACATCAAAAATTCCTAAAACACCAACTGTGGAATTAATTATAAATCTTCCAGTATTGACTCCTGCTCTTTTAAAATCTCCTTGAAGCACATTATTTGGCACAGTTAAAAGTAGAGAGAGATTTTCAAGAGTATTGCTTACTCCCGTACGTGCTGGAGAGGGTAATTTTCTATAAACACTTGCAACAGGTTGAAAAATTACTCCATCTAATGCCTGATTGAATGCGAAAGTTGCTCTATTCACTTTTTCAAAACAGTCTTTAATTTCTGAAGGTTGATTTTTTTTCAATATTAAATCACCATCAGAACCTGCGTAAGAATTTATTGTTAACGCAAAAGTTGTAAAAACAATCAAAGTAAATTTTTTTAACATTGCCATCCTTATATAATATAAATAATTAAAGTAAATTCACTATTTATTATAAATGAGATCAAAAATAGGCTTAAATTTGACCAATTGTTATTCACCAAACTTTGATCCTCAAAAAAGATTAAAAAAATCCATAAAATTTATCATAATACATTACACGGGAATGAAAAATGAGGCAGCTGCTATCAAGAGGCTTTGTAATTCAAACTCAAAAGTTAGTTCGCATTATTTTGTCAAAAACAATGGAAGTATATTGAACTTAGTTCCTGACCTATATGTATCATGGCATGCGGGTAAATCAAATTGGCTAAATTATGTGTCTTTAAATAAATATTCTATTGGTATTGAAATTAATAATCCAGGACATGATCATGGATATAAAAAATTTAAGATTAAACAAATTATCTCTCTCAAAAAATTATTAAAAAATTTAATTACAAAATATAAAATAAAAAAAAATTGTATTTTAGGTCATTCAGACATAGCTCCTGATCGTAAAAAAGAT
>CACJWU010000035.1 GCA_902597215.1 uncultured Pelagibacteraceae bacterium
ACTGATGCTAGTTTGGATACTGATTACGATATTAGTGAGTATAAGCTTGATGAACAATTGATTGATACTGACTCAAACAAACAAAGCAAAGAGGAAATAATCCAAAAAAACAGTAAAGCTAATTTAAATCTTGAGTATAAAGTTTTTACTAGTCAATATGATGAAATTACGAAAGCTGAAAATTTGGAAAACTCTGATGAAGCAATCAAATTAAGAAAAACTTTAGATCAGCAGCTAATTGGGTTTCAAGATATCATTACAAAGCTTGCAAATAAACTTCAAAGACAATTATTAGCAAAACAAAATAGAGCATGGGAATTTGATTTGGAAGAGGGATTGTTAGATAGTTCAAAATTACCAAGAATAATAATGGACCCTTATAACTCCTTATCTTTTAAAAAAGAGAAAGACTTAGATTTTAAAGATACTGTTGTAACATTATTAATAGATAATTCAGGATCTATGCGAGGAAGACCAATAACAATTGCAGCTATTTGCGCCGATATTTTATCCAGAACTTTAGAACGTTGTTCGGTAAAAGTGGAAATATTAGGGTTTACTACAAAAAACTGGAAAGGAGGACAAAGTAGAGAAATTTGGAATAAAAATGGAAAACCAAAAACTCCCGGAAGACTTAATGATTTAAGACATATAATATACAAAGCAGCAGATACTCATTGGCGGCAATCAAAAAATAATCTTGGTCTTATGCTGAAAGAGGGATTACTTAAGGAAAATATTGATGGAGAAGCAATTTCATGGGCATTTAATAGATTGAAAAAAAGAAGAGAAGAGAGAAAAATTCTCATGGTAATTTCTGATGGTGCTCCTGTAGATGACTCTACATTGTCAGTTAATTCAGGAGATTTTTTAGAAAAACATCTTAAGAAAGTTGTTAATTTTATTGAAGACAAAACTGATACTGAAATATTAGCAATCGGAATTGGTCATGATGTTTCTAGATATTACAAACGTGCAATTAAAATTACAGATGTTAATGAACTTGGAGATGTGATGATATCTCAGCTAGCCTCTCTATTTGATAAAGAAAACAAGTTTCATTAAATACTAAATAAATCTTTGTTTTTCCATTTTATCACAACCTCAGCACCACTTCGTGTTTTTGAGTTTCTACAATTAATAGAAGCAAAATTTTTTTCTAACAAAGTTTTACCAATAAATATCCCAAGGCCTAATCCAGATTTATCTTTATTCATCTTATTTGGAGTTCTTAAATAAGGTTCACCTATTTTTGATAGTATATCAGCAGGATAACCAACACCATCATCTTCAATTTCAACCTCAGTAATTTCATTATTACTTTTAACTGAGATATATATTTTTTTAGAACAAAATTTATTAGCATTGCCCACAAAATTTCTTAAGCCATAGATAATTTCTATCGATTTCGTAATTTTTTTTGGGTTTGCATCTTGGTCAAAATTTAAAATAAATTCATTATTACTTGTTTCTCTAAATGAAGTTACTATTTCTTTAATATACTCTCTCATACTTATATCTTCATCTATAAAATCGTCCTCCTCATTTGGGTTCAAAGATAATCGTTTTAAAATTTGGTTGCACCTTTCAACTTGACTTGATAAAAGTTCTATATCTTGAATAACATCCCTGTTATTTTTTAATTGTTTCATTAATTCATGTGTTATAATCTTAATGGTTGATAATGGCGTTCCAAGTGAATGTGCTGCTGCTGCTGCCTGTCCTCCTAATGATAACATCTCATGCTCTTTAGCCATGACTTCTTCCATTTTATTTAGGGCTTCTTTTCTTAATCTCGACTCAGATCCAAATATTATTGCAAAATAATTCAAAAAAACCAATGCAATTATTAATGATAATGGGATTGAATAATAAATATAAGGACTAATATGAAAATGATAATTCAATGGCTCTGGCAATTCATAATGATAAAAAGTAAGAAAAATAATCATAAGTATTGTGATAATTACGAGTAAAAAATTAGTTCTTAAACCCAAATTTGATGAAGCAAAAACACTCGGAATTATAATAAAAATTACAAATGGATTAGTAATTCCTCCTGTTAAAAATATTAATGATCCTAATTGAAAAATGTCTATGCCTAAAAAAAGTAAAGCAGATCTATCAGAAAGTTGTGTTTTTGGATAAATATATATTAGATAAAAATTACTTATTACCCCTATTAAAACAATTAAATTTGCGATTAAAAAATCAAATTTAAAGTTTAAGTAAAAATAAACAATATTTATTGATATTAACTGACCAATTATACCTATCCATCTAAGAAAAATATACGTTGATTTTTTTAATGTATAATATTTTGAAGTTTCAAAAAACTTCATGATTAAATATCAAGATTTTGCACATTTATTGCATTGGAGATTATGAAATCTTTTCTTAAAGCAACATCATTACCCATCAATGTATGAATTAAGTTTTGATCTTTTTTTGTATCTTTTGAATACTGTACTTGAAGTAAATTTCTAGTCTTAGGATTCAAAGTTGTACTCCAAAGTTCTTCTGGATTCATTTCTCCCAATCCCTTAAATCTTTGAATATTCATTTTAGATTTTTCACTATCTATCACTTTTATGTATTCTTTGGAGCCTTTCTTAATTTTTTTAAGATTTCCATTATTTCTAATTATGTAATCTTCAAGTTCTTTTTCATCCTTAATGTATATACCTTTAGAGCCTTTGTTGATTTTAAATAAAGGTGGTTGAGCAAGGTAAACATTACCATTTTCAATAAGCTTATTAAAAGGCTTATTGTTAAAGAATGTTAACAATAAAGCTCTTATATGCGAGCCATCAACATCCGCGTCTGTCATAATAATAATTTTTCCATATCTAAGGTCTTTTAAATCTATTTCTTGTGCTTTAGGGTCTAAACCTAAAGCATTAATTAAGGTTAAAATTTCGTTAGATGAAATCATTTTCGCTAATGCCTTAGTCCTTTGATCTGTACCATTACTTTTTAAATTACCATTTTTTCTCACTTTAAATTCCTCTACATAAGTATTTAAAATTTTTCCTCTTAATGGCAAGACCGCTTGATTTGATCTATCTCTTCCCTGTTTAGCTGAACCTCCAGCTGAGTCTCCCTCAACAATAAAAAGTTCTGTGCCTTCTTGTTTGCCAATTTGACAATCTGCTAATTTTCCAGGTAATCCACTAAGCTCTAAAGCACCTTTTCTTCTCACATTTTCCCTAGCTTTTCTAGCCACATCTCTAGCTAAAGCTGCTTGAATGATTTTTGATAAAACAGTTTTAGCAATTGAAGGATTCTGATCAAACCATATTGACAATTTTTCATTAATTAAAGTTTCAACAATCATTCTTACCTCAGAGGAAACAAGTTTATCTTTAGTCTGAGACGAAAATTTTGGATCTGGAATTTTTGTTGATAGTACACATGTTAGTCCCTCCTTAATATCATCACCTGAAATAGTTAATTTATTTTTCTTTAATAAATTATGCTCATTAGAATACTTGTTTATAACTCTCGTTAATGCACTTCTAAAGCCAAGTAAATGCGT
>CACJWU010000036.1 GCA_902597215.1 uncultured Pelagibacteraceae bacterium
AGCTGTAAAAATTAATGAAAATATTTTAAGATCAGAAACAGCAGTGATATCAGCGATTTCGATCATAAATTATGTGGTTAATTGATAAATTGTCGCGAAAACTAAAGTGTAATTTTTATAAAAGGGCTTTATATAGCTATTAAATGAAAAATATTTTTTACACATTAATTGGTATTTTTATATCTCAAAATGCTTCTGCTAATCAGCCAGTTGACTGGCAATTAGGTTTTCAAAAAGCAGCCTCTGAGTCTATGCGAGATATAGTGGCATTTCATGACAATCTTTTATTACCTATAATAATTGCAATAAGTGTATTTGTTTTATTTTTAATGCTCTATGCTTGCGTGAAATTTAGAGCATCAGCAAACCCAAATCCATCAAAAAGAACTCATAATGTGACAGTGGAGGTCTTATGGACTTTAATTCCGTGTTTAATATTAATTGTCATGGCAGTGCCATCTTTTAAAATTTTATATAAACAAGATACTATACCCAAAGCTGATCTAACAATTAAGGCTATAGGATATCAATGGTATTGGGGATATGAGTATCCAGATGAAAATATAATTTTTGAGTCTTACATGATTGAAGATAAAGACCTCAAAGAAAATCAGCCGAGATTATTAGCAGTTGATAATGAGGTAGTTGTGCCAGTAAATAAAGTTGTTAAAGTTTTAATTACCGCAAATGATGTTCTGCATGCTTGGGCTTTACCATCTTTTGGAGTAAAAAGAGATGCAGTTCCTGGAAGGATTAATGAGACTTGGTTTAAAGCTGAAAAAGTTGGAACTTATTATGGTCAATGTTCAGAGCTTTGTGGAATAAAACATGCATTTATGCCAATAGCTGTTAAAGTAGTAAGTGAAGAGGAGTATGAAGAATGGTTATCTGAAGCAAGAATAAAATTTGCAAAAGAAGAAATTGAAAATTATAAACTTAAAATAGCAGGTAAATAAAATGTATACACAAACAGCATCACACGATGATCATCATACACCATCTGGTTGGAAACGTTGGGCATATTCTACAAATCATAAAGATATAGGAACAATGTATTTAATTTTTGCAATTGTTGCAGGAGTTATTGGAACAGCATTTTCAGTTTTAATGAGAATGGAATTGATGCATCCAGGTGACGGAATTTTAGGCGGTAATTATCACTTGTATAACGTTTTAGTTACTGGTCATGGATTAATCATGATTTTCTTTATGGTGATGCCTGCCATGATAGGTGGTTTTGGTAATTGGTTTGTACCAATTATGATTGGTGCGCCAGATATGGCTTTTCCCAGAATGAACAACATTTCTTTTTGGTTACTTCCAGTGTCATTAACTCTGTTAATCTTATCTATATTTGCTGACGGTCCTCCAGGACAAACAGGAGTTGGTGGTGGTTGGACTATTTATCCACCTTTATCATCTAAAGCAGGTCAACCTGGACCAGCAATGGACTTAGCAATCTTAAGTTTACACTTAGCAGGTGCTTCGTCAATTTTAGGAGCTGTCAATTTTATTACAACAATTTTAAATATGAGAACTCCAGGTATGACATTACATAAGATGCCTTTATTTGCTTGGTCAATCTTAGTGACAGCCTTCTTATTATTATTATCGTTACCAGTTTTAGCTGGAGCGATTACGATGTTGTTAACAGACAGAAATTTTGGAACCGCCTTTTTTGAAGCACAGACTGGAGGAGACCCAGTTCTGTTTCAACATTTGTTTTGGTTTTTCGGTCACCCAGAAGTTTACATTTTAATTTTACCAGGCTTTGGGATGATCAGTCATATTGTATCAACATTTTCAAGAAAACCAGTGTTTGGTTATCTGGGCATGGCATACGCCATGGTTGCAATAGGAATAGTAGGCTTTGTTGTATGGGCCCATCATATGTATACGGTTGGATTAAGTACAGATACTAAAGCATACTTTTTAGCAGCAACAATGATTATTGCTGTACCAACAGGAATAAAGATTTTCTCATGGATAGCAACAATGTGGGGAGGATCGATTTCATTTAAAACTCCTATGATGTGGGCACTTGGTTTTATTTTTATGTTTACGGTAGGTGGTGTAACAGGTGTAGTTTTAGCTAACGCCGGTGTAGATACCGCTATGCATGACACTTATTATGTTGTAGCTCACTTTCATTATGTTTTATCATTAGGGGCAGTTTTTGCGATTTTTGCCGGTTTCTATTATTGGTTTTCAAAAATGTCAGGCTATGAATATTCTGAATGGATGGGCCAGTTACATTTTTGGTTAACATTTATAGGTGTTAACTTAATTTTCTTCCCTCAACATTTCTTAGGCTTAGCTGGAATGCCAAGAAGATATGCTGATTATCCAGATGCATTTGCGGGATGGAATTATATTTCCTCAATTGGTTCATATGTTGCTGTTGCTGGATTGGTAGTATTTTTTGGAAATCTTACTTATTCCTTTATGAAGAAGAGAGCAGCTGCACAAAATCCTTGGGGAGAGGGAGCCACTACTTTAGAATGGACAGTGCCATCTCCACCAAATTTCCATACGTTTGAGGAATTGCCAAAGTTTGTTGATGATCAAGAAACAGGAAAATCACACAGCTAAAATAAAAGCTGAAAATATTGATGGATAGTTCAAAGTTAAAAAAAAGAAGTTTATCACAAGAAGATTTATTTAATCTATCTGAGTTATTTAAATTGATGAAGCCAAGAGTTATGTCTTTGGTAATTTTTACGTGCGCGGTTGGTTTATTGACTGCACCAAATCTTGTTTCAACTAAAGATGCCATAATTGGAATTTTACTAGTCTCATTAGGAGCTGGCGCTGCTGGTGCTTTAAATATGTGGTATGAGTCTGATCTTGATGCTTTAATGACAAGAACTTGTTTAAGACCTATTCCAACTGGAAAAGTTAATAAGAACCAAGCTCTTATATTTGGAGTTACTCTATCGATTGTTTCAGTGATAGCACTAGACTATTTTACGAATAGAATTTCAGCTGCGATATTACTTTTAACAATTTTGTTTTATGTTTTTGTATATACAATCTGGCTTAAAAGACGAACACCACAAAATATTGTTATTGGTGGAGCAGCAGGAGCTTTTCCACCGGTGATTGGGTGGACAATAGCAACTAATTCACTCTCAATTGAACCATTAGCTTTTTTTTTAATTATATTTTTTT
>CACJWU010000037.1 GCA_902597215.1 uncultured Pelagibacteraceae bacterium
AACGATGTGCCACTATTTCCTACATCGCTGACAGCAATTTCTATTTCATTATCATCTAAATCACCATTTCTTAGTCTTTGTCTAAAACTTTCTCTAGTTGCTGCACTCGCTTTTTTTCCAACTAAAGCATCCAGAACCTTTTCTTCTGCAAGTTTTTGTGCTTTCGCTTTTACTTCTTTTCTTTTTTTGACTTTTTCCATTGAGATAGCAATTTCAATCAAATCTCTTACTATTTGTTCTACATCTCTTCCAACATAGCCCACCTCAGTAAATCTAGTTGCTTCAACTTTTACAAATGGAGCTTCAGCTAATTTTGATAATCTTCTTGATATCTCTGTTTTACCAACACCAGTTGGGCCGATCATTAAAATATTTTTTGGTAAAACTTCATTTCTCATTTCACCTTTTAGCGCCTGCCTTCTCCATCTATTTCTTAGAGCAACAGCTACTGCTTTTTTAGCTTTATCTTGCCCAACAACAAACCTGTCTAATTCTGACACTATTTCTCTTGGTGACAGTGAGCTTCCTAATAAAGTTTCGCTAGAAGCGTCTTTATCTTTAGGGTGTAATTGAGTAACGTTAGATTTGTCCATTATATTTTTTCAATTTTAACATTATTGTTTGTAAACACACAAATTTCAGCTGCTACTTCTATTGCTTTTTTTGCAAGCTGTTCAGCATTCATATCTGTTCCCATTAGTACTTTTCCTGCAGCTAATGCATAATTACCACCTGAACCAATGCCAATTACGTCACCTTCAGGCTCAAGAACATCTCCTGTGCCAGAAATTATATAACTATTTTCTTTATCACCTACTGCCATTAAAGCTTCAAGTCTTCTTAAATATTTGTCTGTTCTCCAATCTTTCGCTAGCTCAACAGCAGCTCTAGATAAATTACCTGCGTGTTTTTCTAATTTTGCTTCTAATCTTTCAAATAAAGTAAGTGCGTCTGCAGTTGATCCGGCGAATCCAGCTACAACACCTCTTTTTTCAATTTTCCTAACTTTTGAAGCAGTACTTTTAACAACAGTATTTCCCATACTTACCTGTCCATCTCCTGCCACAACTACTTCATTATTTTTTCTAACTAATACAATTGTTGTCATAGCTTATAAATGGATACTAATTTCAATAGTTCAAGACCAGGTTTAGTATTATTGCCATAATTGAATAATATATGTATACCTGTTTTTAATTATGAAGCGTAAAGGTAAAATAAGCAGAAAAACAAAAGAGACTAGTATTAGTGTTGATTTAAATATTGACGGTAATGGTAAATATAAAATTGATACTGGAATTGGTTTTTTAAATCATATGCTTGAACAGTTATCCAAGCATTCATCAATTGATATGAATATTAAAGCTAAAGGTGATACTCACATTGATTTACATCACACAACAGAAGACACCGGAATTGCAATTGGAGATGCTTTAAAAAAAGCATCAAAAAAATTTGTTGGAATTAGAAGATATGCACATGCAATGATTCCCATGGATGAAACATTAACTAGGGTTGCCATTGATGTTTCAAACAGACCTTATTTAATTTGGAAAGTAAAGCTTAAAGTGGAAAAGTTAGGAGAGATGGATACGGAATTATTTAAAGAGTGGTTTCAGGCTTTTTCTCAAGCTGCTGGAATTACTTTACATATTGAAAATATTTATGGCGATAATAGCCACCATATTATTGAGTCTTGTTTTAAAGGTTTAGCGAGATCTTTAAGAACTGCATTGGAAATGGACCCAAGGAATAAAAAAACAATTCCTTCTACCAAAGGTTCTTTATAAGTTTAATGAACGTTACAATTGTTGATTATAATTCGGGTAATATAAGCTCGGTGATAAACTCTTTTAAAGAAGTTGCTCAAAATAAAGTAAATATAGAAGTTACTTCAGATTTAAACAAGATTAAATCAAGCGATAAAGTAGTTTTGCCAGGGCAGGGCTCATTTAAAAGTTGTGTAGATGCTTTAAATAAAATTAATGGGCTTTCAGATACATTAAATGAATTTGCAATGATGAATAAAAAACCTCTTCTTGGGATTTGTGTTGGCTTACAAATGTTTGCTGATATTGGCTACGAAGAAACTGAAACTAAAGGGTTAGGTTGGATTTCAGGTAAAGTTGTAAAAATAGATAATCAAAACGGTAAATATAAACTTCCTCATATTGGTTGGAACCAAATCAATATTGTAAAAGATAGTAAAATTTTTAAGGATGTAGAAAATAATTCTCATATGTATTTTGTTCATAGTTATGAACTTATTCCTAATGATAGAAGTGTAATTTCAGCTACAACAGATTATTCATCAAATATCGTTTGCTCTGTTGAAAAAGAAAATATCTTTGGAACCCAATTTCACCCTGAAAAGAGTGATAAGATTGGGCTTAAAATAATAGATAACTTTATCAATTTATAAATGAAAATATTTCCAGCAATAGACATTAAAGATAAAAAATGTGTGAGGTTAGTTAAAGGAGATTTTGAAAATAAAACTGAGTATGAAATCACACCAGTAGAGCAAGCTGGCAAGTATAAAAACCATGGTTTTAAAAATTTACATATCGTCGACCTAGATGGGGCTTTAAAAGGTGAGATAGTAAATCTAGATATTATACAAGATATTGTAAAAAAATTTGATTTTAAAGTTGAGATAGGTGGTGGCATTAGAAATTTCGAAAGTATTAAAAAATATATTGATGTTGGTGCAGAGAAAGTAATTTTAGGAAGTACCGCAATAAAAAATAAAAATTTTTTAAAAGAAGCATGTGAAAAATTTCCTAAAAAAATTGCTTTAGGTTTGGATGCTAAAGACGGGTATTTATCAGTATCTGGATGGAAAGAAAGCTCTAACCAATTAACTTTAGATTATTTAAAACAAATTAATGATTTTGGAGTTAGTAGATTGATTTATACTGATATTAATATGGATGGTATGAAGCAAGGTCCAAATTTTGATGAAACAGCAAAAGTTGCAGAAATATCAAATTGCCCAGTGATTATATCCGGTGGAGTTTC
>CACJWU010000038.1 GCA_902597215.1 uncultured Pelagibacteraceae bacterium
AAAAAATGGCTATTAAAAAAATACAAACAATATGGTGTACCATCTAAAGATTTAACAGAATTAAAGATTAGAATGGATGAAATACCAGTTTCGTTAGCAATAGCACAAGCAGCTAAAGAAACAGGTTGGGGAACATCTAGATTTGCTTTAGAGGGCAACGCATTATTTGGACAGTGGACATGGTCTGGAGAAGGCTTGAAACCCAAGGAAGCTGAAAAAAACGAAGGACACAAAGTTATGAAGTTTAATGTATTGCAAGCATCAGTAAGAGCTTACCAAAGAAATTTAAATACTCATTCATCATATAAGGAATTTAGGTACGCAAGGGCAAAATTGAGAGATTTGGGTCAAAAACTTGATAGTATAATATTATCGCAATATCTAGATGAATATGCTGAAACTGGTGAAAAATATGTTGAGGTTCTAAGAAAAATTATTAAACAAAATAATTTGAAAGACTTTGATGATGCTAAATTACTTCCCTCAAGTATTGAGCTTGAGAGTTTAATTTAGATCTTTTTTAACTGTAAATTGCGTTCCAAACCACCTCCATTTACCATTGTCATTTAATGAGCAATTAATTCTTCCTCTTCTTGGTAAAAACTTTTGATCAAAATTTACAATCAGAATATTTTTTTCAATTTTTAAATTAGATTTCTTCCAAACGCCACCATCATTTGAATAACAAGTAATTTTATTTATATTTTTTTGTTCGTTGAAAAATTCAATACTTAGTTTAGGAGGATTATTGTAATTTATTTTTTTTTCTTCTGGAATTAATTTTTTGAATTCTAAAGGCATATAATTTATTATTGATTTAAATCTTTCTAATTCTCCGTATTTTTCATTAATTGGAAATCTTGGTAGTTCAAATTTGTCTTTATTTATATCAATTATTCCTGAATGTTGACCAAAAGCCAACTTAAAATTCTTAGAAATGAATTTCTTCATATATAGGGAATATTCACCAAAAGGATATGAAAATATTTCAGGTACATAACCAAGTTCTTTTTGAAAAATATTTGATGCAGTTATAATATCATTTTCAAATTCTTCATTGGACATATCAATTAAATATTCATGTGTATGAGAATGATGTCCAATAAAAGCAAATTCTGATTTATCTATTTCTTTTATCTCTTCCCAGGTCATATAACCGTTTTTTTCCAACAGGTTCTGTTGAAACAAAAAGAATAAAAGGAATTTTGTTCTTCTTTAGGTAAGGCCAAGCTTCTTCGTAAAAAGATTTGAATGCATCATCTATGGTGATTAAAATTTTTTTGTTATCTTTGACTTTATCAAATTCAGTTATAAAAAGTTTAGGGTCATAAAATTGATAATTCTGATTTTTGATAATTTTTATGTGTTTTTCAAAAATATCCATTTTGATATTTGTGGAAGGATATTTATTTTCATTAAATCTATGGTACATTAAAGATAAAGTACCATTATCATTTGAAAAATATTTGATATTATTTTCTGCTGAATTAGAGTTATTTAAAATTAAAATTTGAATTATGGATAAACTAATTATAGATGCTGCCAAAGATAAGATATTTCTTATGATCATAAATAAAGATTATAAATACAATATAAAATATGAAAATACTAAGACAAATTACGAAAAATTAGCTATTCTTATAAATAATTTTTTAAAATCTGAAAATCTAAATTTAAAAAATGTTTCAAAAATTTATATTAATCGAGGACCCGGTAGTTTTGCAGGTATTAGAAATTCACTTTCAGTTGTAAAAGCCATCCATTTAGTGAATAAGACTGATTATTACTGTTTTAGTTTTGAGGATTTTAAGGGAGAATATGACGTTAAATATACTAATATACCCTATCTTTGTGAAAAATATAAAATTAAAAAAAATTTGATTAATCCTATTTATTTGAGTTAAAATTGAATATGTCAGAAACAATTGAACAAAAGTGTTTGTCAAAAGGTGTTAAACTCACTGATCAAAGACGTATTATCGCTAAGGTTATGTCTCAATCTTCTGATCATCCTGATGTAGATGAGCTATACCAAAGAGTATCTAAGATTGATCCAAAAATTAGTATTGCAACAGTTTATAGAACAGTAAAACTTTTTGAAGAGTCTGGAATATTAACTAAACATGAATTTAAGGGTGGCAAGGCTAGATATGAAGAATTAAATGAAGGGCATCATGATCATTTAATTGATATCAAAACTGGTCAAATAATAGAATTTGTTGATGAAGAAATCGAAAAATTACAAAAAAAAGTTGCTGAAAAACATGGATATAAGTTAGTTGATCATAAGCTTGAATTATATGGTGTTAAAGTTGACTCTAAAGATGACTAAAAAAATATTCATTAAAACTTTCGGTTGTCAAATGAATGTGTACGACTCTAATCGTATACTTGATATTGTGACAAAAATCGGATTTAAAAAAACAGAAAATATTGAGGAAGCAAATTGTTATATATTAAATACTTGTCATATTCGAGATAAAGCTAAAGAAAAAGTATATCATGAAATAGGAAGAGTAAGACAGATTTTTAAATCCAAAAAAAAACCATTTGTTGTAATAGCAGGATGTGTGGCTCAGGCAGAAAATGAAAATATGCTCAAAAGAGAGCCTTATATAGATTTAATAATTGGTCCTCAAGCTTATCATAAATTAAACGATCAAATAAAAAATTATTTAAATAAAAAAAAGAAAAAAGATGAAACTGAGTTTGATCCGGTGTCAAAATTTAATTACTTAAAGAAGATAATAAGTTCCTCTAATAAAGTTTCATCTTTTTTGACAATTCAAGAGGGTTGCGATAAATTTTGTAATTTTTGTGTCGTCCCATTCACAAGAGGACCAGAATATTCAAGACCTTTTCAAGATATAATCGATGAAGCAAAAGTTTTAGCTGAAAATGGTGTGCGTGAAATTATTTTGTTGGGTCAGAACGTTAATGCCTATAAAAATAAAAATTATAGATT
>CACJWU010000039.1 GCA_902597215.1 uncultured Pelagibacteraceae bacterium
ATTAATTTCATCTAATGACCAATTTGGTCTATCTGCTATTGGTATGGTAAGTAAATCATTTAATTTAGCTTTATCTCTATTTGAAATTTTATTTTGTTCCTCAAATATATCAATTTCATGATAATGAAGAGCATGTAGGGAGGCAGCAGTAGGAGAAGGAACCCATGCACAATTAGCTCCTGCTTTAAGATGTCCAATTTTTTCGGTCATCATTTGTTTCATCTTATCTGGTGCGGCCCACATTCCTTTACCTATTTGAGCTTTGCCTGAGAAACCACAATTTAAGCCTATATCAATATTGTTATTTTCATAAGCAGAAATCCATTTTGATCTTTTCATATCTCCCTTTTTAATCATTGGTCCTGCATTCATAGATGTATGCATTTCATCTCCTGTTCGATCTAAAAAACCAGTATTGATAAAGAAAACTCTATTTTTAAGTGTTCTTATACATTCTTTCAAATTTGCTGATGTTCTTCTTTCCTCATCCATTATTCCAATTTTACAAGTGAATTTTGGTAGATTTAATGTTTCTTCAACTTTTGTAAAAATCTGGTCTGTAAAAGCAGTTTCCTCTGGTCCATGCATTTTTGGTTTAACAATATAGATAGATCCAGTTCTTGAATTCCTTTTTCTTTTTAAATCATGAAGAGCGGCTGCAGTTGTTATAAATGCATCCATTATTCCTTCAGGTGCTTCGCTACCATCTTTTAAAATCACAGATGAATTTGTCATTAAATGACCAACGTTTCTGATTAGTAGTAAACTTCTTCCATGTAATTTTAGTCCTTTACCATCTTTTGATATATAACTTCTGTCAGGATTAAGTTTTCTTTCTAATATTTTACCTTTTTTCTCAAATTGCACTTTTAGATCACCTTTCATGAGACCTAGCCAATTTTTATAGCAAACAACCTTATCCTCAGAGTCTACTGCTGCAACACTATCCTCGTTATCACAAATAGTTGAAATAGCAGACTCAGCTATGACATCACTTATCCCAGCAATATCATGAGCAGCACTAAATGCCCTTGGATTTATTATAATTTCAAAGTGAAGTTTATTATTTTGTAAAATAATTGCCTCAGGTTTGTTGGCTTCACCTCTATGACCAATAAATTTATCTTTATTTTGTAATTTATATTCATAATCACCTTTGAAAATTACCAATTCTTTGTTTACTATTTTTAAACCTGTAATATTTTTCCAACTCGTTCCATCTATTGGAATATATTTGTCAAAAAATTCTCTTACATATTTTATAACCTCTTGACCTCTATTCGGATCATATCGTTCACTTCCTCCCTCTTCAGACTCAATAAGATCAGTTCCGTACAGACTGTCATACAAACTTACCCAACGAGCGTTAGCAGCGTTAAGAGTATATCTCGCATTCATTATTGGAACTACTAATTGAGGTCCAGCAATACTAGTGATTTCATCATCCACATTTTTGGTTTCAATTTGAAAATCTGGACCTTCATCTATTAGATAACCTATTTTTTTCAAAAATTCTTTATATTCATTTATTTCGAATTTTTTTTCTTTATTCTTAATATGCCAATCGTTTATTTTGTTTTGTAGATCTTCCCTTTTTTTTAATAATTCTCTATTTTTAGTAACTAACTCATTAATTGTTTTATCAAAGCCTTGCCAGAATTTTTCAGGTTTAATTTCAGTACCCTCTAATAGTTGATTATTAACAAATTCGTACAAATCATTTGCAACCTTTAAGCTATTAACGTCAATATATTTTCTTTTCATCTGCATCTTTTCTAAAACCCAAGTAAAATGAAGTCAAATAATTTATAGAAGCATTGACATTTTATTGTCATTTTTCATAATTAATTATCTAAATTATAAATGAAAAATTATCTTAATTTTGAAACAGATATTAAAGATCTCGAGAATGAGCTGGATAAACTCAAAGACCCATATAATCAAAGTGGGCTCTCAGAAGTAGATACTGATAAAATTTCAAAAACACAGATTGAGCTAGATGAAAAACTCAAATCAATTTATTCTAATCTTGATCCATGGCAAACCACAATGGTCGCAAGACATGAAGACAGACCTAAATCAAAATTTTTTATAGACAATCTCTTTGAAGACTTTGTTTCCTTATCAGGTGATAGATATTTTGGAGAAGACAAATCTGTATTAACTGGTTTTGCAAAATTTAATGGTCAATCCGTTTTAGTGATTGGACAAGAAAAAGGAGATAACTTAGATAGCAGGATTGAGAGAAATTTTGGAATGATGAGACCTGAAGGCTATAGGAAAACAATTCGACTGATGGAATTAGCTGATAGGTTTAATATTCCTATTATATCATTCATTGATACACCAGGTGCGTATCCTGGTGTCGGAGCAGAGGAGAGGGGTCAGGCAGAAGCAATCGCAAGATCTATTGAATGTTGTATGAAATTAAAAGTTCCAACAATATCAATTATAATTGGAGAAGGTGGATCTGGAGGTGCAATAGCCTTAGCATCTTCCAATAAAGTTATTATGTTAGAAAATGCAATCTATTCAGTGATATCCCCAGAGGGTTGTGCAACTATTTTATGGAGAGACCCAAAAAAAATGCTTGAT
>CACJWU010000040.1 GCA_902597215.1 uncultured Pelagibacteraceae bacterium
TTTATAAGGTAGACATAAAATAACATACAATTTTAAGGAATTTTGGCGGTCCCTAGGGGAATCGAACCCCTCTTTCGAGGATGAAAACCACGTGTCCTAACCGATAGACGAAGGGACCAAAAAAAAGTCTTTTATTGTAAATTATATTGTTTATCAAGCTTTTTAAATGTGAAATTTTCAAATTTTTTGTTTGGTTGTTATTATTTTTTTTAATTCTCTCGATTTATGAGTAATCAAAGTTTCGCATATGAATTCATTATCTTTAATTTCAATTCCTTTTACCAAATCTCCTGATGTTATTCCTGTGGCACAAAAAATTGAATCACCTGATATAATTTCGCTTAGCTCGTATTTTTTTTCTAAATCTTTAATTCCCATCATATTCGCTCTATCTTTATCTTTTTCTGTTTTAAATAAGAATCTACCTTGAAAATTGCAATTAAACGCATCTAAAGCAGATGCAGCTAAAACACCCTCAGGTCCCCCTCCTATACCTAAAAAAATATCAACACCATATTTCTCATCTGTAACTAAAAGAGCACCTGAAACATCACCATCAGTTATTAGTTTAAGTTTTACTTTTAATTTTTTTAATTCATCAATAATTTCTTTATGTCTGGGACGATCAAGTATGCAAGCAGTTAAATTTTCTGGTTTAGTATTTTTATATTCAGCTAAATTAAAAATATTCTTTTTAATAGGATAATCTAAATCTACGATATTGGGATCAGTTAAATTTACTGAAATTTTATCCATGTAAGTCTCTGGAGCATTAAAAAGATTATTTTTATTTGCAACTGATATTACTGATAAAGCACCTGGGAGATTATTTGCAGCAAAATTTGTTCCCTCTAATGGATCAACAGCTATATCTAGTTCAGGTCCATTATTTGTTCCTAGTTCTTCACCAATATAAAGCATCGGAGCTTCATCTAGTTCCCCCTCACCTATTACAATTTTTCCTTTCATATCAATTTTATTTAATTCAGATCTCATTGAATCTACTGCAGCTTTATCAGCAGATACTTTATCTTTTTTTCCTACAAAATAAAAGGATGCAAGAGCTGCTCTAATAGCAACATTCAAAATTTTTTTTTCTAATGTAACATCTAAAATATTTATAATCAAGGACAAAAATTAAATCATAGACTCTATAATATTTCTTTAGGGAAAAAATTTTCAAATGGTTTTGTTAGAAATGGACATGATGTATTAGAAATAAGTGATAGAGACTATATAAAAAATAATCGTACATTAAACTTACTTCCTGTAAAGAATACTTTTCAAAAATATCTTATTGAGACATTTAAGAATTATAATCCGGATTTACTTTTTTTTGGACATACAAAAAATATAGATTATGAAACTATTGATACAATAAAATCAATTAATCGAAATTTGATTATTTCACAATGGAATGAAGATCCAATTATGGAAAGTTTAGACTATTCTAAACAAAATATTGAAAATATTAAAAGATATTCTGATATTGTTGATCATACTTTTATCACTACACATCCTAATGAATTAAAAAGTCAATTTAAGAATAAAGATAATTTTCATTTTTTCTTTGTTCCAGTTGATAAAAATATTGAATATTTTAATGTTTATAAATTGAATCCACAAAAAGATCTTTTTTATGCGATGAGTCATGGTGTAAATAGAGCGACTTTAAAAGAGGGTACAGAAGATGAAAGAATCGTTTTTTTAAATAATTTAGTAAAAAAAATATCAGATATAAAATATGATTTTTACGGATTTGCAAATAAACAACCTATCTGGGGAAATAATTTTTTTAGATCGCTTACAAATTCAAAAATGGGATTAAATTTAAGCAGAGGTAAGCCTACTAAGTACTATTCTAGTAATAGAATTGCTTCAATAATGGGAAATGGTTTGCTCACATTTATAGATGAAAAAGTTCAACTAAATGATTTTTTTAATAAAGACGAAATTATTTTTTATAAGAATATTAATGATCTATCTGATAAAATTAGATTTTATGCTCATAAGAATAAATTGAGAAAAAAAATAGCGAGAAATGGTCAGAAAAAATATTTTAAACTTTTCAATGAAAAAAGAATAACTGACTACTTTATAAAGATTTCTACAGGTAGGAATTTTAATCTTTTATAATAAATGAAAATACTTCTATACACTCATAGTGATTATTCTTGGGTATGGAAATATTGGCACCAACAAACAGATAAATTTTTACATAATTATGATAAAATATGTTTTTTAAATTCTGAATCCAATTTCAGGAATGATTATCATACAATTAAATATGACGATAATGACAGCTATAAAGATAGAATTTATTCATGTCTTAAAAAACTTGAGAACGATTCAATAGTACTTTTCTGTCACGAAGATATGTTTTTATATGATAAACCTAATTTTACTACGCTGAATGAATATGTAAATTTAATAAAAGAAAATAAATGTGATGCAATTAAATTAATAAAGGCTTTTGAAAATTTAGAAAACTCTAAATTACACAGTAAGCTTTTTAAAAACCCAGAGTATCAATTATTTTCTATA
>CACJWU010000041.1 GCA_902597215.1 uncultured Pelagibacteraceae bacterium
GAGCTTACTGGAGGGGTGACTCAAATAATGAGATGCTCCAAAGAATTTATGGGACAAGCTGGGCGAGTCAAAAAGATTTAGATATCTATCTAAAGAGATTAGAAGAAGCTGAAAAGAGAGATCACAGAAAATTGGGAAAAGAGATGGATCTTTTTCATTTTAGAGAAGAAAGTCCAGGTTCGGTCTTTTGGCATGAAAAAGGATGGGCTCTATTTCAAAAACTTATAGATTATATGAGAATGAAACAAGATAAGGCAGGTTATAAAGAAATTAATACTCCAGAGGTTTTAGATAGAAGCTTATGGGAAAAATCTGGGCACTGGGAAAAATTTGGAGCAAATATGTATACTTCAACAACTCCAGATGAAAAAATATTTGCGATCAAACCTATGAATTGCCCAGGTTGTGTAGAAGTTTTTAATCAAGGTTTGAAAAGTTACAAGGATTTGCCACTTAAAATGTCTGAGTTTGGAAAAGTTCATCGATATGAGCCTTCTGGCGCACTGCATGGTCTTTTAAGAGTGAGAGCATTTACTCAGGATGATGCTCATATATTTTGTACAGAAGATCAAATAACAGATGAATGCCTAACTGTTACTAATCTTATATTAGAAATTTATAAAGATCTTGGTTTTGAAAATGTAATTCTTAAATATTCTGATAGACCTGAACTAAGAGTTGGTAGTGATAGTGTTTGGGATAAAGCAGAAGCTGCATTACTAAAAGCAGTAAAAGCGACAAAATTGGAGTATAAAATAAATAAAGGAGAAGGCGCATTTTATGGGCCTAAAATAGAATTCGTTTTAAGAGATGCAATAGGAAGAGATTGGCAGTGTGGAACTTTACAAGTTGATTTTAATTTACCTGGTAGATTAGGTGCTTCTTATGTAGATAAAGATGGAACAAAAAAAATTCCTGTAATGTTACATAGAGCGTTGTTTGGTTCACTTGAGAGATTTATTGGAATATTAATTGAAAACTATGCTGGTAAATTTCCATTTTGGATTTCACCATTACAGACAATGGTAATTCCAATCTCAGAAGATTTTAATGATTATGCTTTAAAAGTTTATAATCAAATTAAAAATGTTGGTATTAGTTCAGCTGTGGATTTAAAAAATCATAATTTAAATTATAAAATAAGAGATCATTCATTAGCAAAAATCCCTGTTTTATTAATTTGTGGTAAAAAAGAAGTTGACTCTAACTCTGTAACCATTAGAAAGTTGGATTCTAATAAACAAGAAAATATGGAATTAAAGACATTCTTAAAAACATTCTCTGCTTTAAATAAAGCATCATCGAACTAAGTGGCAGATTTCAAACAAAATTATTTTCAAAAAAGAACAAAGGATAGAGGTCCTCGATCAAATAATAGAATCTCCTCGCCAGAAGTTCAAGTGATTACAAATGATGGAGAAAACTTAGGTGTTATGAATACCAACGAAGCTATAAACAAGGCCAAAAATGATGGATTAGATTTGATTGAGATTGCACCAAACGCTAACCCGCCTGTTTGTAAAATAATGGACATGGGTAAATATAAATACGATGCACAAAAAAAGGCTAACCTTGCAAAAAAGAAGCAAAAGATAATTTCTTTAAAAGAAATTAAAATGAGACCTGTGACTGAGGCTCATGATTATGAATTTAAGGTAAAAAATGCAAAAAAATTTATAGCCAAAGGAGATAAAGTAAAATTTACTATAAGATTTAAGGGAAGAGAACTTCAGCATTCTCACTTAGGAAATGTATTAATGGCAAAAATCAAAGAAGATATGAAAGACATAGGTAAGGTGGAGCTACATCCTAAATTTGATGGCAAACAAATGATAATGGTAATTCAGCCTTTATAGGCTTTAATAATTCTTGTAAATTTTAATCATTCTCTATATAAACTCGTCCAATTATGCCAAAACTAAAAACAAAAAGCTCAGCTAAAAAAAGATTTAAGATATCTGCCAGAGGTAAAGTCATGATGGCTCAGGCTGGTAAAAGACATGGTATGATAAAAAGAACAAATTCACAAATAAGAAAATTGAGAGGCACTACGACGATGTCGAAGCAAGATAGTAAGATTGTTAAATCGTATATGCCTTATAGTTTAAGAGGTTAAAATGGCTAGAGTAAAAAGAGGTGTAACAAGTCGAGCTAAACACAAAAAAGTTTTAAAAGCTGTAAAAGGTCAGTGGGGCAGAAGAAAAAATACAATTAGAGTTGCAAAGCAAGCTATGGAAAAAGCGATGCAATATGCATATAGGGATAGAAGAAATAAAAAAAGAGAATTTAAGTCGCTTTGGATACAAAGAATTAACGCAGGTGTTAGGGCAGAAGGATTAACTTACTCAAAATTTATAAATGGACTTAACAAATGTGGAATAAAAATAGATAGAAAAATCCTTGCAGAAATAGCTTATGATAGTCCAGAAGCCTTTAAAACTATAGTTCAAAAAGCACAATC
>CACJWU010000042.1 GCA_902597215.1 uncultured Pelagibacteraceae bacterium
AAATTTTTATAATAGATGAAGTTCATATGTTGAGTAAACAGGCTTTCAACGCCTTATTAAAAACTTTAGAGGAACCACCTGAATACTTGAAGTTTATTTTTGCAACAACAGAAATTAAAAAAATACCAATTACTGTTTTGTCCAGGTGTCAAAGATTTGATTTATCAAGAATAAAATCAACTGAATTATTTGAATATATAAAAAAAATAAAGGATAAAGAGAAAGGTAGAATTTCAGATGATGTCATCAAATTAATAGTAAAAATTTCAGAGGGATCTGTGAGAGATGCATTATCGTTGTTAGATAGAGCTTTGTTAACATCAAATAATAATAAAGAATTGGATTTAATGACCGCTCAGAAGATATTTGGGTATTTTGATAAATCTCGATTGATTGATATTTTTGAATTGATCTTAAAAGGAGATGAAAAAAAAGTTGTTCAGTTTTATAGAAATATTTATGATCAAGGAGTAGAACCAAAAGTTTTCATCAATGAATTTTTAGAATTAATATACTACTTTAAAAATATAAATTTCTTATCCTTAGAAAGCACAAATTTTTCGCTTAATGATGAGGAATTTTCGAAAATTAAAGAAATTTCCAATAATATAAGCAATGAGATTTTAATATTGTTTTGGCAATTTACTATTCGTACACTCGACGAACTTGACATTGTTTCAAATCAGAATTTATCAATTGAAATGTTTTTAATGAGATTAATCCATTTAAAAGCAACAGATACAAGTTCAAGTACTATAGATTTAAAAAATATACCTGATAAACTAACAGAAAAAAATATTACAACTGAATTTAAGAAAGAAACAGTTGATCAAATAAAAAATATCATACAGGAAAAAAAAAATAAACCAATTTTAGATACTGATGCCAAAGATGCAGAAAAAATGATTATTAATTCTTTTGACGAACTTTTAAATGTTTGTAATGAAAAAAAAGAACTTCAATTAAAATTTGAGCTAGAAAAAAATATAAATCTCGTTAATTTTGAAAGAAATAGAATAGAAATATCTTTTAATGAAAATTTAGATAAAAGTTTTGTTAAGAATTTATCGTCTAAACTTTATCATTGGACGAGTGAAAGATGGATAATTTCGTTTAGTAAGGAAAAAGGTCAATTATCAATCAGAGAAAAAGAGCAAATTAAAAAAAACGAATTAATTAAAGAAATTAAACAATCTGAAATTTATAAGTCTGTTTTAAAAAAATTTCCAGATGCAAACTTAAAAGATATAATCTTAGAAACAAAAAAAAAAGTTTAATGACAGATTTCACAAAAATTTTAGACAAGGCTAAAGAACTTGAGGCCAAGATGAAAGAAAGCCAAGAAAATATTAAGAAGATAAGAGTTGTTGGAGTTTCAGGTTCAAATTCTGTAAAAGTTATATTAGATGGGGAAGGTGAAATGCAAAAAATTGAAATTTCAAATGAACTGTTAAAAGAGAAAAAAACAGTCATTGAAGATTTAATTGTTGCAGCACATAATAATGCTAAGTCAGAAATTAAGAATAAAACCTCAGAAGAAATTTCAAAAGCTGCAGGTGGTTTAGGGATTCCTGGTTTTAAATGGCCGTTGTAAAAAAATGCAGAATATAAGTGAGATTGACGAATTAATTAAATTAATATCAAAGCTCCCGGGACTTGGTCCTAAATCAGCAAAACGTATTGTTTTAAAACTTATGAATAATAGAGAGGAATTAATTAAACCAATGACCAAAGCGTTAGTAGAAGTATATAAAAATATATCTAGATGTAAAATTTGTGGAATATTAAAATCTACTTCAATTGAGTGTAATTATGATAATTGTAAAATTGTAGAAAAAAAATTTAATAAAATTTGTGTAGTAGAGAATATTTCTGATCAGTGGAGTATTGAAAGTTCGAATATTTATCAAGGTTATTTTCATATTTTGGGAGGAACACTTTCTTCAGCAGGTTTAAGAAAAGAGGATTTATTAGTAAATTCTCTTGTTGAGAGAGTAAAGATGGATAAAATTGAGGAAGTTATTTTAGCTACTAGTGCAACTGTGGAAGGGCAAACAACTGCTTATTATATACAAGATAGCTTAAAAAATATAAATGTAAAAATTACTAAATTAGCCCAGGGCTTGCCAGTTGGAGGGGAGATAGAAAGTTTAGATGATGGCACGCTATTTTCAGCTTTCAAAAATAGATCCAAATTAATTTCTACCTCTGACTAATTTTCTTCTGTAATCTGTTTAAATGTAGAAGGGGTTCTGTATATCCGGAAGGTTGATCTTTACCTTTAAAAATTAAGTCACATGCTGTATTAAAGGCTATAGATTTTTCGTAATCATCACTCATTTTGATATAATTTTTGTCATTTTTGTTCTGTTCGTCTACAATTTTTGCCATTTGTTTC
>CACJWU010000043.1 GCA_902597215.1 uncultured Pelagibacteraceae bacterium
TTGAGTTTAGGAGTCTCTAATTTTCTTATTATCTTTTTAATTTTGAAACTTTTACCATTATTTTGTTCAAACTCGTTCCAAACAACACCTATAATTTTGGATTTACCAAATGGAACTTCGACGAAATCACCAATTTCTAATTTTAAATCACTCTCATAAGTAAAAGGATGATTAAATATATTTGGTAAAAGAATCGGGTAATTCATATTAAGATAATATGAAAAATTTTTAAGAGTGTATCGCTCTTTTATCTACAGATAATGCTGCCTCTTTTACAGCTTCTGAAAAAGTAGGATGTGCATGACATGTCCTAGCAATATCCTCTGAGCTTGCACCAAACTCCATAGCAACCCCTATTTCGGCAATTAATTCTCCTGCATGTGGTCCTATCAAGTGTGCTCCTAGAACTTTATCAGTTTTTTCATCAGCTAAAATTTTTACAAAACCTTCAGAGTCGTCAATTGCTTTAGCTCTTGAATTCGCCATGAACGAAAACTTACCTATTTTATATTTAATGTTTTTCTCTTTTAATTGCTCTTCGGTTTGCCCAATAGATGCAACTTCAGGTGTTGTGTAAATAACTCCTGGAATAGTATTATAATTTACATGACCTGATTGACCTGCAATGTTTTCTGCCACAGCAATACCCTCATCCTCAGCTTTATGAGCAAGCATAGGTCCAACTATTACATCGCCGATAGCATAGATGTTTTTTACGTTTGTTTGAAAATCTTTATTAGTTTTTATTCTTTTTCTATCATCTAATTCGACACCTATTTTTTCTAAATTCAAACCGTTTGTATTCGGTTTTCTACCTACAGAAACTAGAACTATATCAGTATTAAAATCTTTTTTATTTCCATCTTTATCTTTCGTTGAAATTATAGCTCCAGAACCATTTGTTTTAACTAACTCCACTTTATGTTGCATATGAAAATTAATTCCTTGTTTTTTTAAAATCTTCATAAATTCCTGAGAAATTTCTTTATCCATTCCAGGTGTAATATGATCCAAAAATTCAATTACATGTACCTCTGAACCTAATCTTGACCAAACAGACCCCATTTCAAGACCGATATAACCTCCACCCACAACAACCATTTTTTTTGGGACTTTTTCTAATTTTAAAGCTCCAGTCGAAGAGACAATTATTTTTTCATCAAAATCAATTCCAGGTAATGAAACTGGAACAGAACCTGTAGCAATTATTATTTTTTCAGAACTTATTATTGTTTCTTTATTTTTTTCATCTTTGATTGAAACTTCATTTTTCGATTTAAAACTTCCAGTCCCCTTAAAATAAGTTACCTTATTTTTTTTTAATAAGAACTCGACACCTTTTGTTAGTATTGTGACAGCCTTATCTTTACTTTTCATCATTTTTGATAAATTTAATTTTATTTCTCCTATTTCAATTCCCTTATTTGATAAATTTTGTACTTTATGAAATTCTTCTGATAAATTAAGCAGACTTTTCGAGGGAATACATCCAACGTTTAAGCAAGTTCCTCCAAGTGTTCCTCTCGACTCGATACATGCTGTTTTTAATCCTAACTGTGCTAATCTGATTGCACACACATAGCCTCCTGGACCACCACCAATTACTACTGCTTGAAATTTTTCTGCCATTTAAATATCTAAAAACAACCTTCTTGGATCCTCTAAATTTTCTTTAATCATCTTTAAAAATGAAACTGATTCTTTACCATCAATTATTCTATGATCGTAAGATAATGCCAAATACATTACTGGTCTAATTTTAATTTGACCATCAACAACGATTGGCCTATCAACAATATTATGCATACCTAACACACCTGATTGTGGTAAGTTAAGTATCGGTGTAGATAACATTGAACCATAAACGCCGCCATTGCTAATTGTAAATGTTCCTCCTTGTAAATCTTCTATTGTAAGTTTGCCCTCTTTGGCTTTTTCGGAGATTTGTTTAATATTTTTTTCAATATCTGCAAAAGATAGTTCATCAGCATTTTTTAATACAGGTACTACAAGGCCTTTATCTGTTCCAACTGCAAAACTTATGTTATAATAATTTTTGTAAACTATCGTATCACCCTCTATTTCAGCATTGACTGCAGGGAAATTTTTTAAAGCAACTACAGAAGCTTTTACAAAAAAAGACATAAAGCCTAATTTTACACCATATCTATTTTGAAAATCTTCCTGATTTTCTTTTCTCATTTCCATAATGTTTGACATATCAACTTCATTAAAAGTAGTTAATAAAGCTGCATTTTCTTGGGCTTGCTTTAATCTTTTAGCAATGGTTTGTCTCAATCTCGTCATCTTAATCTTTTCTTCTTGTCCATACTTAATTTTTCTCTCTGAAGG
>CACJWU010000044.1 GCA_902597215.1 uncultured Pelagibacteraceae bacterium
ACTACACAAATACCCCTAAAAATGCTTTGATAAAGATTAAAGATCCAAGAGAATATTATCAAAAACTAACAATTCACAATAATTTAAGAAACTATAGGGATTATTTAGTTTAATGATTAAAATTTATACTGATGGTTCATGTCTTGGTAACCCTGGCAATGGTGGTTGGGCAGCAATAATATTAAATGACGGGAAAAAAACTGAACTCAAAGGAAGTAAAAAAGATACGACAAATAATCAGATGGAATTATTAGCACCAATAGAAGCTCTTAAAAAAATTCCAAAAGGAAGCAAAGTTCAAATTTTTACTGACTCTAAATATGTTAAGTCTGGAATAACAGAGTGGATACATAATTGGAAGAAAAATGGATGGAAAACTGCAAACAAAAAAGAAGTAAGTAATAAAAAACTTTGGACAGAATTAGATCTACTAAATAATGAATTTGAAATAAGTTGGAATTGGGTAAAAGCACATTCAACTAATAAATTAAATAATGAGGTAGATTTACTTGCTAGAGATGCTGCCAACTTATAATAGATTATTGAGTAAATTTTCTGCTGATGTTAATCCACATTCTTTGGTTTCTTTTTCAACGTGAATATTAACAATTGTGAAATTTTCAATCACCATTAAATAACGATTTGATCTAATTCCCATTCCTTTTGCATTACGATCAACTTCTGCGCCAATTGATTTCGTAAATAACAAATATGGATCAGATAACATTTTTATTTTATCTCCAGTATTATTAATCTCTCCCCAACCATTCATCACATAAGGATCATTTACTGATAAACAAAATATATTTTCTATTCCTTTAGCTTTGATTTTATCTGCATTTGCTACAAAGCCTGGTAAGTGAAGCTTGGAGCAAGTTGATGTAAATGCCCCAGGTAAACCAAACAAAACAACTTTACCATTACCTATAGTTTCTCTTAATTTACTTTTTTGAGGCTCTCCATCAACAAGTTGAAAAATCTCTGTGTCCGGTAATTGATCTTTTATTTTAAGTTTCATATCGAATTCATTACATATTCTTTAACTTTTTCAACATCATTTGATAGTAGTTCAAATTTTTCTTTTCTATCATTAACATATTTTAGACTTTCTGGTAAATTTTCAGTTTTTGAAATTGCATCTTCTATTGCTTTTGGAAATTTACATGGATGTGCAGTTGATAATACAACACAATTTTTTTCTAATCCTAATTTTCTCACCACACCAATACCCACTGCAGTGTGCGGATCCACTACCATCTGATGTTCATCATTTATAGTTTTTATCATTTCAACAGTTTCGTTTTCATCGAGCATTTCAGATATAAAATTCTTTTTAATTTTATCCAAGTCATATTTATCAATTTTATAAGTATTATTTTTAATTTTAGCCATTACATCTTTTGTAACTTCTGAGTTGCAATCTTTGATGTCGTATAAAAGCCTTTCGAAATTACTCGCTATTTGTATATCCATACTTGGAGTATTTGTTTCCTCAACTTTCTTTTGACTATAATCACCACCCGATATTGCTCTGTGCAGTATGTCATTTTTATTAGTAGCTACTATTAATTTATTGATTGGAAGACCTAGTTTTTTTGCTAAATAGCCAGCGTAAATATCACCAAAGTTTCCTGTTGGAACAGAAAAAGAGAGTGGTCGGCCGTTCCCAACTTTAAAGTAAGCATAAAAGTAATACACCGATTGAGCGACAATTCTTGCCCAATTAATCGAATTTACACCCGACATATTAATTGCTTTAGAAAATTTTTCGTCATTAAACATTGCTTTAACTAAATTTTGGCAATCATCAAAATTACCCTCCACCGCAATATTAAATACATTACTCTCTTCATGTATTGTCATTAATTTTCTTTGCACCGGTGAAATCTTATTATTTGGGTGTAAAACAAAAACATTTAAATTATTTTTTCCCTTTAAAGCGTCTATGGCAGCTGCACCGGTATCACCTGAAGTTGCAACAATTATATTTATTTTTTTTTGATTACGTCCTAAATGATATTGATAAAAATTACCTATTAATTGCATTGCAATATCTTTAAAAGCAAGAGTGGGACCATGAAATAGCTCTAAAACTTTTAAATTTCCCAGATCTGAAATTTTTACAACATCATCACATCTGAAATTTGAGTATGATTTTGAAATCAAAGAGATTAGATCATCTTTAGATATGAAATCTCCTATGAATGGATAAATTATTTCAGTCGCCAAATCATTGTAATTAAGGTTTTTTAGATCATTTAATTCTTCCTCTTTAAAAGCTTTAAT
>CACJWU010000045.1 GCA_902597215.1 uncultured Pelagibacteraceae bacterium
CTGAAGATAATATTTCTCACCATTTTCAAAATCACCTAATTTTCTAGTCGTAAATCCTAAATAGTTCAGCGTGTCAGCTTCATTAGGTTTTTTTTCATTAGATTTAATTAGAAGTTTTTGTGCTTTCGTATAACTTTTTTCAGCTTTTTCTAATTTTCCTTTTTTTTCATACTTCTTTGCCTTTTTTATATGTGCAACGGCTTTTTCATAGTTTGTTTTTGTTGCTGCTGATCCGCTATCTCCACCAGACGATCCAGCTGCGAAAACATTTGAAGTCACGAAGATTATTAAAGATAAGGATAAGATAATTTTTTTCATATTAAATAAATTTTTTCATTTTGTTTAAAGTTTTAAGCTCTAAGCCATTTTTAACTAAATTTTCTCTAATAGATTTAGCTGTTGCTAATGAACTTAGATTATCTCCATGTATACACACAGAGTCAATTTCACAAGATATTTGCTTCCCGCTGTGACAATTAAGCGACTGAGTTTGAACCATTT
Source organism: uncultured Pelagibacteraceae bacterium (assembly GCA_902597215.1). Taxonomy (GTDB): domain Bacteria; phylum Pseudomonadota; class Alphaproteobacteria; order Pelagibacterales; family Pelagibacteraceae; genus Pelagibacter. Next base: position 502 of record CACJWU010000045.1, read on the forward strand.
TTAAAACATGCTTTTTTGCTTGTTCAGGGTCTGTTATTAAAGCATGAGATTTTTTTCTTGATACAAGATTTCCATCATCTTCATAATTTCTGTCAGCAAATATTTCACAAGCAAACTTCATATCTAATTTTTTTGCTGCTTCTTGCATTTTTGATCCAGTAGGTACGAGATAGATTAAGTCTTTGTTAATCCCTTTGATAGTTTTGGCTAATATTGTGGCTAATTCAATATCTTCACATGCCATATTATTTAATGCTCCATGAGGTTTTACATGAGAAACCTTTTCACCGTGAGTTGAGGCAATATTTTGCAAAATTTCGTATTGATCAATTATAAGTTTTTTAATTTCATTTTCGGAAAGGTTCATTCTTTCTCTTCCAAAATTTTCTGGATCTTTAAAAGATGGATGTGCGCCAATACTTACACCATTTTTTTTTGAGATCTTTACTACATTATTCATGGTTTCCTCATCACCTGCATGATAACCACAAGCCACATTAGCTGAATTGACGATTTCTAATAAATCTGGATCATATTTATTGGAATGATGTTTTGATTTTTCACCTAAATCACAATTTATATTAATTTCCATACCCATAATTTGTAAGTATAACATGGCATGATAAAAAATATATCAAATCTTGGTGACGCAGCTTTATATTGTGATTTCGGTAAAGAAGTAAACAAAGAAATTAATAGTAAAGTAATAAGATACTTTAAAAGTATTCAAAAAGAAAATATCGATGGAATTGATAACTTAACCCCATCATACAACAAATTAATTATTTCATTTAATTTGCGTAAAATAAATTTTCAAATAGTAAAAAGAAAAATTGAAAATTTGAATATTATTAATGATGATAAACTTGAAACTAATAAAATTCAGATACCTGTTTGTTGTGATGAAAATTTTTCACTAGATATAAAAAGGTTAGAGGAAATTCTTAAGATTAATCGAGATAAAATATATGAAAAATTTTTCGGCAAAGAATTTTTTTGCTATATGACTGGCTTTATTGCAGGAATGCCATTTTTAGGTGATTTGGAAAATGAACTTCATGCAAAACGTCTAGAAACACCAAGAGTAAAAGTGCCCAAAGGTTCAGTCGGATTAACAGAACAATTTGCAAATATTTATACGTTCGAAAGTCCTGGGGGATGGAATATTATTGGCAATACTCCTCTAAATATTTTTGATAGTTCAAAAGAAAAAAAACCAAACTTAATAAATCCAGGTGACACAATAATTTTTGAAAGAATTACTGAAAAGCAATACCAAAATTACAATGAGTAAAAATTACTTCAAAATTTTAAGAGCAGGGATTAATTCAACTTTTCAAGATGAGGGTAGAAATAACCTTTATCACATAGGTATTCCTTTTAGTGGAGCGATGGATAATCGTAATTTCTTATTAGTAAATAAATTAGTCGGAAACAAACTTAAAAATCCAGTAATAGAGTTCGCTTATCAAGGACCATTATTAAAATATTCTGGAGAAAAAATTAATATTGCAATTACTGGTGATGTTAATTTTACAATCAAAAGGAATAATAATTTACTTAATGGGATTTGTTATCAAGCTTATACTCTAGAACATGGTGATGAATTAGATATTATTTCCACTAATAAATCTGTTTATGGATACTTAGCTGTTGGTGGCGAA
>CACJWU010000046.1 GCA_902597215.1 uncultured Pelagibacteraceae bacterium
TTTAGTTCCTCTATCGTATAATAAATTAAATTCAACATATCTTCCTCTTTTTTTATATTGTATTTCTTTATCTTTTACAGACCATTTTTTCTTTATTTTTTTTTTTATAATTTTGTTAAATATTAATTGGAATGTAGTTCCAACATCTCTTACAAATTTAAAATCTTTTTCAAAATTATTTTTTTTATAATCAAAAAAAATTCCTCCAATACCTCTGGATTCTTTTCTGTGTGGTAAATAGAAGTATTCATCACACCATTTTTTGTACTTATTGTAATAATTTTTATTATGTCTGTTGCACATTATTTTTAAAGTTTTGTGAAATTGATTTTTCTCACTTTTATCTATTTTTGATGGTGTTGCATCCATTCCTCCACCAAACCAATTTTGTGTTGTTGAGATGAACCTAGTATTAAAATGCATAGCTGGAATTAATGGATTTTTCATATGCATCACAACAGAAATACCTGATGCCCAAAATCTAGGGTCTTTTTTAGCACCAAGTATATTTTTTTGAAATTCGTTTGGAAATTTTCCATATACTTTTGAAAAATTTACTCCGACTTTATCAAACACTTTTCCATTTCTAAGAATTCTATATTCTCCACCACCTTCATCTTTTTTAATACTTCTTTTCCATAACTTTGTATCAAATTTAGTGCGATTTTTTTCAAAGCTATTTATGTCGTGACATATTGAGTCTTGAAGAGTTTTAAACCAGTTACTTACTAAATTTTTTTTAATTTCTAAATCCATATTAAAACAACTCATTCTGTTTTAGTGTCTCTGCCAATATAATTGCAACAGAGGAACTAATATTAAGCGATCGTTTATTAATTTTCATTGGTATTTTTAATTTAAATTTCATTAATTTGTGTATTTTTTCAGGAACACCTGCACTCTCCCGACCAAATAAGATTGTGTCATTTCTCTTAAATTTAAATTTAGTATAAGATACTGCAGCTTTAGTTGTCATCAATATGATTCTTTGATTTTTTTTTTCTTTATAAAATTTATCAAAATTTTCGTAAAACCTTATTTTTTCATTATCCATATAGTCCATAACAACTCTTTTTAATCTCTTATCATTTAAAAAAAAACTGCATGGTTCAATTATCTCTAGTTCTGCACCCAAGCATGCGCATGTTCTAATTATCGCGGCTGTATTTTGAGGAATATCTGGTTCAAATAAGGCTATTTTAGGCCCCTGGTTAATAAGATTATGTGTCATTCTATCAGTAGATAATTTACTATTTTATATTATATGAAGCATATATTTAAGTAGAAAAAATCTATATTGAGTATATTTAGTTTAAATATTAATGTCAGAAAAAAAAATAAATAGAAGAGATTTCTTATTTACCGCAACTTATGCTGTTGGAGCAGTTGGAGTAGGGGCAACCATATGGCCCATGATAGATCAGATGAATCCAGATGCATCAGTAAAAGCTTTAGCAAGTACTGAAGTGGATGTAAGTGCTGTCAATCCAGGAAAGACAATAACAGTCTTATGGAGAGGTAAACCGGTATTCATTAGAAGAAGAACAGATGATGAGATTGCTGAGGCTAGAGCAGTTAAAATGGATGAATTAAAACATCCTGAGAAAGATGAAGATAGAGCAAAAAACCCAGAATGGTTGGTGATGCTTGGAGTTTGTACTCACTTAGGTTGTGTACCCTTGGACCAAAAGGGAGATTATAATGGTTGGTTTTGTCCTTGTCATGGATCTCATTATGATACATCAGGTAGGATTAGAAAAGGTCCAGCACCAACAAATATGGAAATTCCAAAGTATGAGTTTGTTAATTCTAATACTATTAAAATTGGATAAAATTTATGAGTAATCAAAATTACATACCTAGTTCAAAATTTGGAAAATGGTTTAATGATAGACTTCCTCTTTTAACATTAGCAAATCATTTAACAGAATATCCAACTCCAAAAAATTTAAATTATTGGTGGACTTTTGGAGGTATACTTACGTTTTGTCTAATTACTCAAATTGTTACAGGTCTTGTATTAGCGATGCATTACATTGCTCATGCAGATATGGCATTTGATAGTGTTGAGCACATCATGAGAGATGTTAATTATGGTTGGTTAATAAGATAT